>DASYCF010000494.1:0-8201 GCA_036500365.1 Byssovorax sp. | reverse complement strand
TCTCGCTCATGCCCACGACGGACACGTGCTGTCGCTTGCGAATCTCCGTGACGAGCGCGTCGGAGACCACGCGGCCCACGCGCGCCTCGACGCCGGACAGCTCGAGGTCGTAGACGGCGACGCGCAACACCGCGGCTTTTGTCGCGGCCGGCGCAGCGCCCGGCGTCGGCACCGGCGCGGGCGGCGCGTCGGTGATCTCGTCCTCCGGCATCGGCGCGGGGCCGACGTCGAGCGTCGGCGTCGGCTCGGGCGGCGCGCCGGCGACGTCGAGCTCGAGCGGCAACGGCGGCGCGGGCGCGGCGTGCGGCAACGGCGCGATCGACACGGGCGAGGCGTGCGATCACGCGGGCGACTACGCCACTGGCGACTGCCACGAAGACTGCGATCTCGCCGGCAACCCGAACACGTGCCTGTCCGCGCTCGCGATCCCGCACATCACGATGACGCGCGGCCAGACCGTGCTCATCGCGGGCGACACGACGACGGCCACGACGAACGAGGCGACGTACACGAACGAGCCCGCCAACGACCTGAAGTTCTGCGGCGGGGTCAACGCGAAGGACGTCAAATATCGCGTCACGCTCGACGGCTCGGGCACGATGTTCGACGCCGCGATCGTGAGCTCGTTCTTCCGCAAGACGTCGGGCGTGCGCGAGTCCGCGGTCCTCGACGTCAACAAGATGTGCCCGTTCGACGGCGATCCCGTCGCGTGCTGCGCGGCGCCTGTGGCCAGCGGGGCGTGCTCGATCCCCTCCGTGCCGCTCGCGGGGCTCGGCGACGACTTCTTCGTGTTCGTGGACGGCCAGAGCTCCGCGGTCGGCCCGTTCGTGATCGAGCTCTCGTACCAGTAGACGGGGCTTGCTCCGCGCCTGCCGCGTGCACATAACTCGGCCCCCGTCCGCGCCCCGCCGCCATGAACGATCGCCTCTCCGACGACCTCGCGTCGCTGCGCATCTCGCGCGACGCGCCCGCCGCGCCGCGCCGCGCGTGGGGCAAGGCCTTGCTCGTCGCCGCGCTGATCCTCGGGCTCGGCGCGGGCGGCGTCGCGCTCGGGGCGCCGTACGTCGAGGGCAAGCTCTTCAAGACCGAGGTCGAGCTCACCGAGGTCGAGCTCGTGTCGCCCGCGCAGGCGAGCGTCGATCTCGCCGCGACCGGGTACGTCGTGCCGCAGGTCGTCGCGAAGGTCGGCGCGAAGGTCGCGGGCCGCATCTCGAAGGTGAACATCCGCGAGGGCGACAAGGCCAAGGCCGGCGACGTGCTGTTCGAGCTCGATCCGTCGGATCAAAAGAGCGCCGTCACGTCGGGCCAGGCGCGCGCCGCCGCCGCGAAGGCGCGCGCCGCCGCAGCCCGCGCCAAGGCCGAGGTCGCGCGCGCCAACCTCGTCGAGACGAAGCTCCAGTGGGATCGCGAGAAGATCCTCGTCGAGAAGGGCGCGAGCGCGCGCGCCACGGCCGAGGATCTCGGCGCGAAGGTGAAGTCGCTCGACGAGCAGGTCAAGGCAGCCGACGTCGAGGCGCGCGCCGCCGGCGCCGACGCGACCGCGTCCGAGGCCGAGGTCAGCGCGCTGAACATCACGCTCGGCAACACGACGATCGTCGCGCCGATCGACGGCACCGCCGTGGCCAAGCCCTCCGAGCTCGGCGACGTCGTGACGCCCGCGACGACGCTCGTCGAGCTCGCCGACTTCTCGACGCTGCTCCTCGAGGCCGACGTCCCCGAGGCGCGGCTCGGCGTGATCAAGCGCGGCAGCCCGTGCGAGATCGTGTTCGACGCGTACCCGAGCAAGCGCCGCCGCGGCGAGGTGGTCGAGGTGAGCCCGCGCCTCAACCGCGCGAAGGCGAGCGCGACGGTGAAGGTGAAGCTCGTCGACGAGGGCGACGTGATCCTGCCCGAGATGGCGGCGCGCGTGAGCTTCTTGCAAAAGGCGCTCGACGCGGCGCAGATGAACGAGCCGCCGAAGAAGGTGATCCCCAAGGTCGCGGTCGTCGAGCGTGACGGGCGCAAGGTCGCCTTCACGATCGAGAACGGCAAGGCGCGCGCGGTGCCGCTGTCGCTCGGCCCCGCGTTCGGCGACGGCTTCGAGATCGTGAATGGCCCCGCGCCGGGCGCGCGCGTGATCAAGAACCCGCCGGCGACGCTCGCCGACGGTCAAGCGGTGAAAGAGAAGGGCGGCGAGTGATGAGCGACGCATCGACCGAATCCGACAGCCCGTACCGCGACAAGACGCCCGACACGCGCGAGGTCCTCGTCCAGCTCCGCGGCGTCGAGAAGACGTACACGCGCGGCGGCGAGACGCTGCGCATCCTCGACAAGCTCGACTTCGACGTCGACAAGGGCGCGTACGAGGCGCTCATGGGCCCGTCGGGCTCCGGCAAGTCGACGCTCTTGAACCTCATCGCCGGCCTCGATCGGCCGACGGGCGGCACCATCTCTGTGCGCGGCCAGCGCATCGACTCGATGAGCGAGGGCGCGCTCGCGAAGTGGCGCGCGAACACGATCGGCTTCGTGTTCCAGAGCTACAACCTCTTGCCCGTGCTCACCGCGGTCGAGAACGTCGAGCTGCCGCTCCTCCTCACGAGCGTGCCGTCGCACGAGCGGCGCAAGCGCGCCGAGACCGCCCTCCGCGTCGTCGGCCTCGCCGAGCGCATGACGCACTACCCGCGGCAGCTCTCGGGCGGGCAAGAGCAGCGCGTCGCGATCGCGCGCGCCATCGTCAACGACCCCGCGATCATCGTCGCCGACGAGCCGACGGGCGATCTCGATCGCCAGAGCGCCGACGAGATCCTCGGCCTGCTCGAGAAGCTCAACAAGGACCTCGAGAAGACGATCGTCATGGTCACCCACGACCCCGCCGCGGCCGAGCGCGCGAAGATCATCCGCCGCCTCGACAAGGGGAAGCTCAAGTGACGCTCGCCGGGCTCGCGGCGCGCAACGTCCTGCGGAACAAGTTCCGCGCGATCCTGACGGCCGTCGGCGTCGCCGTCGCGATCCTCACGTTCATCCTGCTTCGCACGGTCGTGCACGCGTGGAGCGTCGGCGCCGACTACGCGATGAAGGACCGCCTCGTCACGCGGAACAAGGTCACGTTCGTGATGACCGTGCCGCGCCGCTACATCGACGAGCTCCGCGCCGCGCCGCACGTCCGCGTGGCCACGTACGCGAACTGGTTCGGCGGCAAGGACCCGAAGCACGAGCACGAGTTCTTCGGCACCATCGCGATCGACGCCGACTCGTACTTCCAGGTGTTCGACGACCTCGCCGTCGACCCCGCCGTGCTCGACGCGTTCAAGCACGACCCGCAGGCCGCCATCGTCGGCGAGGTGCTCGCCAAGAAGATGGGCTGGAAGCCGGGCGACAAGGTCATGCTCGTCAGCGGCATCTACCCCGAGAAGCCCGAGTGGGAGTTCCACATCGTCGGCCTCTACTCGGCGAAGGCCCGCTCGGCCGACAAGTCGTCGTTCTACTTCCGCTGGGACTACCTCGACAAAAGCGTCGAGGCGCGCCGCCAGAACCAGATCGGCTGGATGGTGAGCCGCGTCGACGAGCCGACGAAGACGGCCTCGATCGGCGTCGCCGTCGACAAGCTCTTCGACAGCCAGGAGATCCAGACGCTGAGCCAGGACGAGCACGCCTTCCAGGCCTCGTTCCTCGCGAGCGCGTCGGCGATCCTCGGCGCGATCGACATCGTCTCCGCCGTCATCCTCGTCATCATGAGCCTCGTGCTCGGCAACACGATCGCGATGGGCGTGCGCGAGCGCACGAACGAGTACGGCGTGCTCAAAGCGCTCGGCTTCTCGAACGGTCACATCGCGATGTTCATCGTCGCCGAGTCGATGCTCCTCGCCGCGATCGGCGGCGCGCTCGGCATCCTGATCTCGTACCCCTTCGTGCAGAACGGGCTCGGCCGCTGGCTCGAGGAGAACATGGGCAGCTTCTTCCCGTTCTTCCGCGTCGACCCCGGCGTCGTCGCGCTCGCCGCGGGCCTCTCGCTCGCGCTGGGCGCCGCGGCCGCGATCATCCCCGCCTACACCGCGATGCAGCTCAAGGTCGTCGACGCGCTCCGGCGCGTCGCGTGAGGAGGACCGGATGATCCCCGTTCGCTACAACATCCGCTCGCTCGCCGTCCGCAAGACGACCACGTTCGCCACCGCGTTCGGCATCGCGCTCGTCGTGTTCGTCCTCGCGTCGGCGCTCATGCTCTCGGCCGGCGTGAAGAAGACGCTCGCGATCTCGGGCGCGCCCGACGTCGCCATCGTCCTCCGCAACGGGAGCGACGCGGAGCTCTCGAGCACGATCGACGTCGCCGACGTGAACCGCATCGTCGGCGCGCCCGGCGTGAAGCGCGACGAGAAGGGCAAGCCCATCGGCGTCGGCGAGATCATCGTCGTCGGTGCGATGGAGAAGCTCGGCACCGACGGCATCACGAACGTGCAGATCCGCGGCGTGACCGACGAGGCGATGGCGTTCCGGCCCGAGGTGAAGATCGTCGCCGGCCGCGCGCCGAAGCCCGGCACCGACGAGGTGATGGTCGGCGAGCGCATCCGCGGCCGCTTCAAGGGCGTCGACCTCGGCCAGTCGTTCGACCTCCGCAAGAACCGCCCCGCGAACGTGGTCGGCATCTTCTCGGCCAACGGCTCGTCGTACGAGTCCGAGGTCTGGGCCGACGTCGACGCGCTGCGCGCCGCGTTCGCGCGCGAGGGCATCGTCTCGAGCGTGCGCGTGAAGCTCGAGTCGCCGGAGACCTACGACGCGTTCCGCGCCGCGATGGAAGGCGACAAGCGCTTCGGCTACCAGGTGATGAAGGAGCGCGACTACTTCGAGAAGCAGAGCGAGGGGACGAGCATCTTCATCGGCGCCATGGGCACCATCGTCGCGGTGTTCTTCGCGCTCGGCGCCATGATCGGCGCGATGATCACGATGTACGCCGCCGTCGCGAACCGCCAGCGCGAGATCGGCACGCTGCGCGCGCTCGGCTTCACGCGCGGGAGCATCCTCGTCTCGTTCCTCGTCGAGTCGATCGCGCTCGCGCTGCTCGGCGGCGTCGTCGGCGCGGCCGCGTCGTGCGCGATGGGCCTCGTGCACTTCTCGATGATGAACTTCGCGAGCTGGTCCGAGATCGTCTTCAAGTTCGAGCCGACGCCGGGCATCCTCCTCGTCGCGCTCGGCTTCGCCGGCGGCATGGGCGTCATCGGCGGCTTCTTCCCGGCCCTCGCCGCCGCGCGCGTGTCACCGACGGCGGCGATGCGCGCCTAGCTGAGGCGGGCGCTGCGGCGGCGTACGGGTGCGGCGGCTCCGCTACGGTGCTCGGCGTACCGGAGTACGCCTGCGCTTCGTTGCTCGCCGTCGCACCCGTATGACGCCGCATCGCCCACCTCAGCGAGAGGTCCTCGCGAGCTCGATTTCGGATGCGGGTCAGAAGACGGCGCGGAAGTGGAGGGCGGCCCCTTCGGTCGACACGACGGGGGTGAGCGAGGCGGAGGGCGCGGTCGACGCGCTCGGCGCGGGCTTTCGCAGGAGGAAGAGCGCCGCGGCGCCGCCGAGGCCGACGCCGCCGACCACGAAGCCGATCGTGCTCACGGGGCCGAGGCTCGAGCCCGAGCTCGCCGCCGACGCGCCGGTGCTCGAGCACGTCTGCGTCGCGTCGTGGCACTCGCGGTCGACGACGGACTTGTCGTGCAGGACGACGGCCGCGAACACGGCGCCGACGACGACACCCGCGACGCCGACGCCGCCCACGATCCACGGCAACGGCGACCGCGCTGGCGGCGCCGCCTCGGTCGCGCCCGTCGTCGCGGGCGCCGCGGCGTGCTCGAACGAGACGGTCACCGCGTGGTTCTTCTCGCCGTCGCGCACGACCACGTCCTCCGCGTGCGGCGGCTCGCCGTCGATCTCGACGAGGAGCTTGTGCGTGCCCGGGCTCACGGGGGCGGCCGCGCCGACCTTCGCCGGCCACGGCGCGCCGTCGAGCGACACGCGCGCGTTCGCCGAGGGCTGGCCCGCCGCGTCGCGCACGGTGACGACCATCGTCGGCTGCGCGGCCTTGAGCTCGTCGAGCCACTTGCCGCAGTCGCTGCGGATGAACGCCGCGCACACCTCGCGCGAGCACGCCTCGGCCTGCTCGCGCGCGGCGTCGAGCTTGCCTTGCTTGCGCAGCGTCTGCGTCTGCTCGTAGGCGCTCATGCACGCGGCCTTGTCGTCGGCGCGGGCGAGGCTCGACGCGCAGCAGGCCGCGACCAATGCCGCGCTCGTCACGAGCCGGCGTTCAGCTGCACTCAGGCTTCGCATGCTTGATCCCGTCGGCGTCGACCGTGAACGGAGGGTCGCAGTTGACCTTGGACTTGCGCGGCGTCGCGGCCGCCGGCGCGCTCGTCGCCTTGGGCGGAGGCGCCGCCGGGGCTTGTGGCTTCGCCGGCTTCTCGTGCTTCGCCGGCTCGTCGTGCTTCACCGGCTCGTCGCGCTTCGGCTCCGCCTGCGCGGTCGCGCTCTCGACGGGCGCGGCGGCAGGCTCGGGGGCGGCGGCGGCGACGGCGGAGACGTTCGGCGGCGCATCGCCGGTCGGCGCAGCAGGCGCGGTCGCGCTCGACTCGGGCCCGGCCGACGCCGCCGCGCGCTCGGCGTGGCCTGCGCTCGGCACGAGCGCCGCGATCACCGCGCCGAGCGTCGCGACGACGCCGACGGCGATGAGCACGCGCGTCCGCGCCGCCGCGCGCGCAGCGGCGCGCTGCACGTCGGTATCCGACGCCGCGTTGGTCAGCGTGCCGCTGGCTCCATCGGGCGCGACCGTGAGCGCCTGCGGCGGGGGGGTCATCGCGTTGAGTCCGCTCGGTGTGTGCGCGAGCGTCGGCGTCGACGGGAGCGGCGACGGCACCACGAACGCCGGCGTCGACGGGCGCATCGGCGTCGCGATGGGGATCGTCCCCTTGCTCCACGAAGGCCGCCCCGTCGCCTCTTGCGGAGGCGCGCGGTCGGCGATCTCCGTGAACGCCCGCGCGAAATCCACCGCGCTCTGGAAGCGGAGCGTGGGATCGCGCGCGAGCGCCGTCGCGAAGAACGCGTCGAGCTCCGCCGGCAGATCGGGCGCGAGCGACGACGGCGGAGGCACCGGGTCGGTGCAGATCTTGACGATGATGTCGCCCGTCTCGGTGCCCGTGAACGGCAGGTGACCCGTGGCCGCGCGGTACGTCACGACGCCGAGCGACCAGAGATCGGTCCGGTGGTCCGCCTCGCGCCCGCGGCGCACCTGCTCGGGGCTCATGTAGAGCGGCGAGCCGAGGAGCGAGCCGGTGGTCGTCTCGTTCGCGTCGCTGCCGAGCACCTTCGCGATGCCGAAGTCGAGGATCTTCACGACCTCCTCGTCGTCGTCGACCGCGAGGAAGATGTTCTGCGGCTTGAGGTCGCGGTGCACGATGCCGGCCTCGTGCGCCTTGCGCAGCCCCCTCGCGCACTGCTTCACGATGAGCGCGAGCCGGTCGATCGGGATGCGCCGCTCGCGCTTGAGCCGCGCGCCGAGCGTCTCGCCGCGCAGGAGCTCCATCGCGATGTACGGGACGCCGTCGTTGTAGCCGTAGTCGAAGACGCGCACGACGTGCGGGCTCTGCAGGAGCGCCGAAGCCTGCGCCTCACGCTCGAAGCGCGCGCGGAGGTGCGCCGTGTCCGAGAGCTGCGGCGCCATGAACTTGATGGCGAGGTGCGTGTTCAGCTGGAGGTGACGCGCGACCCAGACCGAGCCCATGCCGCCGTCCGCGAGCTTCTGCTCGAGGAGGAACTTCCCGGCGATGACGGTCCCCTGCTTCATGGAAGCCACCCGCGGCGCGCGAGCCGAACGGACTCGTCAGGGTATCAGAAGCTCCAGCGGAGCGGGAATTCGAGGCGCGACGCGACGCAGCACCTCAGCCCGACGCGCCTCCGCGCTTCGTCCGCGCGTCATTGGCAGGTGCCCGCCGTGCACACCTGCGAGGCGCACTGGATGGCCTGCGTGCACATGCTGCCCGCCGGCAGGCCGCACCCGGCGAGCGAGCACGTCGACGTCGCGCACTGGGTGGGCGACGAGCAGGGCTGGCCGTTCTCGCGCCTGCACGCGCCCGCCGCGCACGCGCACTTCGCGCCGCAGCCGCCGTGCGTGTCGTCGCAGCGCCCCGGGTCCTGCGTGTCGGTCGCGAAGGGGGTGCACTTGTTGTTGTTGCTGCACTTCTCGCAGAGGG
>DASYCF010000493.1:0-6156 GCA_036500365.1 Byssovorax sp. | reverse complement strand
TCGACGTAGAAGCCGACGTCGGCGTCGCGGCCGGACTGGTGCGAGCCGTGACCCGCGAGCTGCCCGCCCTCTTTGCCCGAGAGATCGCCGAGGAGCATCACGCTGCCGGCGTACTTGTTCGCGACCTTCTCGGCCGCGTGCTTGAGCGCGTGGGTGAGCTCGGGCGTGCCGTACGAGTGCGCGCCGTGACGGAAGATCAGGTGTTTGCCGCCGTGGAGCAGCGACGCGCCCTCGAGCTTGCCGTGGTTCGGCGCGCCGACGCTGCGCGGCTTCTTCTTCTCGGCGTGCGAGCGCGACGCCGCGTCGACCTCACCGGCGGGCGCGGTGAAGGCAAAGACGACGAGGGAGGCGACGAGGGCGCGCGCGAGCCGCATGACGAGGCGCGCAAGCTAGCGCTGGCGGCCCGCGATTTTCAAGCTCAGGCGGCGTACGAGAGCGAGAAATACGCGTCCTGCGCGACGCCGTTCTTGTACGCCTTTCCGACGAGGACGCCGCGCGCGACGCGCCGCATGTAGTCGAACATGTTCGCGTACACGAGGCGGCTCAGCCCCGCGTCGTTCGGCTTGAAGGCGGGCCAGCCGGGCGGCTCGCTCGCGGGCGCCTCGGTGTAGTCGAAATACGGCTCGGTCGCGTGCTCGCCCGAGCCCTGCGCGGGCTTGACGGCGAAGTAGCCGGGGCCCGTGACGAACGCCATCGTCTGGTGGTTGTAGCCGATGATCTGGCCCGTCGAGAGGCGCGTGAACCGCTTCTGGAAGCGCGAGAACGTCGGCAGCGAGTTGCGCCCTTCGTAGATGCGCGTGCCCGTCGCGCTCGCGGGGAGGATGTCGTCGACCGTGAGCGGCGCGGCGCTGGCGCACGTCTCGTAGAGATGCTTCACGCCGCGGCCCTTGATGCCGAGGACCTCGTCGACGCGCGCGCTCGGCGAGAGCGCGTCGAGGTACGCGGAGATCTCGGCGGCGCCGGCGCGCTGCTCGAGGAGGCGGTGGAGCGAGGTCGAAGAGGCGGCGGCGGTCGGTGAAGCGGCGGTCATCCGCGGAGAATACCGCGCCCCGGCGCTGCTTGACAGGCGAACCCTCGTTGGCTAGAAGGCCTTCGCCTCGCCGGCCGAGCGCCGTCGCGGCAGGAGCGCCCGTAGCTCAGCTGGATAGAGCGTCGGACTTCGAATCCGAAAGTCGCCCGTTCGAATCGGGCCGGGCGTACGGCGCGCCCCACCGCGGGACAATCGAAGCATCAGATTCGGGCCATTAGCTCAATTGGTAGAGCAGTGGACTCTTAATCCATTGGCTGAAGGTTCAAGTCCTTCATGGCCCACCCGAATCCTTGAGGAATCGTCCTCGCTCCAAGGTGTGACCGGCAGCGCGGCGGCGAAAGTCGATGGACTACCGTCCACCCGAGAGCCGTCGAGAGTGACCCTCGGTGTCACGGCACCGTTTCATCCTCGGCTCCGACGCTCAGCACAGGCACCGGGCAAGTGCGCACCGTGCGCTCGGCCACGCTGCCGAGGAGCGCCCGCGACAAGCCAGCGCGGCGGTGCGTGCCCATGATGACGAGGTCGATTCGCCGCTCGGCGACCGCGTCGAGGATGCGCTGGCGCGGAGCGCCGCGCATGAGGATCGAGTCGACGCGGACGCCGCTCCGCCGTGCCGCTTCGACGGCGCCCGCCAGCGCTCGGCGAGCCGCCGTCGCGGCGACGTCCTCGGGGTGGAACGCGCGGTGGTTCGCCGCGTCCGTCGGCATGTCGCCGGCGTGAAGAACCGTGAGGGTCGCCCCGAACGCGGTCGCGAGCGAGGGGCCGACCTGGAGCGCGTGCGCGGCGGGCTCGCCGAAATCGGTCGGCACGAGCACGTGCCCGAAGGCGGCGGTCCGGTGCGCAGCCCGGGCGGCACGATCACGGTTCGCACGGGCGGCGACCACGCAGCGAGCTGGATCGAGGTCGCGGACGACGGCCCCGGGATGACGCCCGAGATCGAGCACCATGTCTTCGATCCGTTCTTCACGACGAAGGGCGACGAGGGAACCGGCCTCGGCCTCGCGATGGTGTTCGCGTGCATGCAGCGTCATGGCGGCACGGTCGAGCTCGTGACCGCAAAAGGAGAGGGCGCGCGCTTCCGCCTGCGATTTCCGCCGCCAGGTGGCTGAGCGCATCAACCGAGCTCGGCTCACGCAGCTCGGCCGGGCGCGCGTCCGCGCAGCGCGTCCTGCAGCACGGGCAAGTGGCGGATGCCGTGCGACCGCATCACGTGGCGCGCCTGGGCGACGGTCTGGTCGGCGCCGATGGTGTGCGGGGTCTTGGTCATGTAGTCGGAGACGATCGGCTCGCGCTTCATGGTGGTCGTCGCTTTGCAGATGACGTGCCGTGCCCGTCCTTCGACTGCCCGGCTACCCTGAGGCACCATGACCGAGACCGACTCCGAGAAGCCGTCCCTCCGTGTGCTCGTCGTCGACGACGACGCCAGCGCTCGCGCGCCGATCGAGCGCTTGCTGAAGAGCGAAGGCTTCGTGGTGGACGTCGCGGAGGACGGCGCGGCCGCGCTCGCGGTCGCCGCGGAGCACCCGCCCGACGTCGTCGTCACCGACCTCAACATGCCGAACCTCGACGGCATGGGGCTCCTCGGCAAGATCCGCGAGCAAAACGGGCCGCCCGTCATCCTCGTGACGGCCGTGAGCGACATGAGCTCGGCCATGCAGGCGATGCGCGCCGGCGCCGAGGACTACCTCACCAAGCCCGTCGACTTCGATGCGCTGCTCCTTTCGATCGAGCGCACGATCGAGCGCCGCGCGCTGCGGTCCGAGGCGGCCCAGCTCCGCAGCGAGCTCGCCGAGCGCGACGGCGGCGGCTTCGGCGCGCTCCTCGGAACGAGCCCTGCGATGCAGCGCGTCTACCGAATGGCGCGGCAAGTCGCGGGCGCACGCGCGACGGTGCTCATCACAGGCGAGAGCGGCACCGGCAAGGGCGAGCTCGCGCGGGCCATCCACGCTCATGGCCCGCGCAGCAAGCAGCCCTTCGTCTCGCTCCACTGCGCGGCCCTCGCCGAGTCGCTCCTCGAGAGCGAGCTCTTCGGCCACGAGCGCGGCTCGTTCACCGGCGCCGACAAACGCCGCGTCGGCCGCTTCGAGCAAGCGAACGGCGGCACGCTCTTCCTCGACGAGGTGGGCGAGATCCCGATCGCGACGCAGGTCAAGCTCCTCCGCGTGCTCCAGGAGCGCACGTTCGAGCGCGTCGGCGGCAACGAGACGGTCACGGTCGACGTGCGCCTCGTCGCCGCCACGAACCGCGACCTCGTCGCCGCCGTGAACGAGGGTCGCTTTCGCGAGGATCTCTACTACCGCCTCAACGTCGTGCACGTCGACATGCCGCCGCTCCGTGTGCGCGACACCGACGTGCTGCTGCTCGCGAACCGCTTCCTCGCTCGCTTCGCCGCGGACAACCACCGCGACATCCGCGGCTTCAGCGACCGCGCGCGCGCGAAGATCGTGTCGCACCGCTGGCCGGGCAACGTGCGCGAGCTCGAGAACGCCATCGAGCGCGCCGTCGTACTCTGCGAGGGCCCGCTCATCGAGGAGGAGCACCTCCCCGTCGAGGTCGGCACGATCGGCAAGGGCTCGGCGCGCATCCCCGGCTCGACGATGGCCGAGATCGAGCGCTTCGCGATCCTCTCGACGATGGAAGCGTGCAGCGGTTCGACGGTGAAGGCGGCCGAGATGCTCGACATCAGCGTGCGCACGATCCAGTACCGCCTGCACGACTACGGCCTCGCCGGCAAGAAGCGCTCGGACGAGAGCTGAACGAGCGCGGGTCTCGTCGAACGACGCGGAGGCTCGATGTTCCGGCGACATGGCTCCGAACGTTCGGAGGTTCAAAACCGCGTCCTCGCGAGCTGGCTCGCGCTCGTCGCTGGCTTCGTCAACTCCGCGGGCTTCACGCTCGTCGGCACGTTCACCTCCCACGTCACCGGCAACGTCGGCCGACTGGCCGGCGACGCGGTCCGCGGGGAGGTGGGCGCGGCGGCGCTCGCGTTCACGCTGATCGCGGCGTTCTTCCTCGGCGCTTTGGGGGCGAGCATGGCGCTCGAGAGCGACGTGTTCGGGCGGACGCCGTTCGCGTACGCGGTCGCCCTGACGGCGGAGGCTGCTCTCCTGGTCGCGTTCACGCTCGTCGGCCGCGAGGTCGTCGCGCCCGGCCCGCGCTTCCTCGACGCGGAGGCGGCCTTCTTGGCCGGCGCGATGGGCATCCAGAACAGCCTGGTCACGCGCCTCTCGGGCTCGGTCGTGCGCACGACCCACCTCACCGGCGTGATCACCGACCTCGGCATCGAGGCCGCGCGCTGGTTTCGCTTTTGGCGAAGCTCCGTCGCCGATCGCGTCCACGTGCGGCTCTCCTTCGGCAAACCCGCGCGCGAACGCCCGAACAGCGGCCGCGGCCGCGTCCTCGTCCTGCTCGGCATCGTGCTCGGCTTCGGCGTCGGCGCCCTCGTGGGGACGATCGTGGCCGTTCGCGTCGGCTACCTCGCGATGCTCGTCCCGGGAGCCTGCGTCTTCGTGACCGCCATCTACGCACTGCAGAACGGGACGAAGGGCGCTCCGACACGGTGACGCAAACGGTGCGTCAGCCGCGCAGACGGCGCGCGCGAGGCGGACGATCGGCGCGGCGGGCGTCTGGAGCGTCCCTTGCGAAGGCGGGCGGGTTTGCTTGGCGCCGAGCGCCGAGGAGGATCCGTTCGTTCGCTTCGAATGCCCTTCGTCGAGCGGCGAGTCCGCCCGCCGCAGAGATGGTCACGAAGGACGACGGGACGCGCAGGCCCGCATGTCCAGGAAACGCCGCGCCGATCGGCGTCGCCTCCGCGCTGGTCGCGGGGGACGAGCACGCGAAGGGCGTCTGCGCCTCGCGCGGCGCGCTCTACGCTCGCATGGACGAAGAGGCGCGCGGCGCGTTCGCCGCCGCGTTCGACGTCTGCTCGACGCATTGAACCTCCGGGGCGGCGCGAGGCGACTTCGCGCCGCTCCGTCGTCACTCGGCGCCGGACCAGCGGAAGTCACGGATCTCGGGCATGTCCTCGAGGTGCTCGGCGATGTAGCGGCGGTGGTCGGCGAGGCGCTGCTCGCAGCACGCGATGATCTCCGCCGCGCGCGCGGGCGCTCGCTTCGCCCGTTTGATCGCCTCCGCGGCGAGGTGAAAGCGACTGGTCTCGTTCAGCACGACCATGTCGAACGGCGTCGTCGTCGTCCCCTCCTCGCGGTAGCCGCGCACGTGAAAGCGGTGCGCGTTCGGCCGCCCGTGCAGGAGCTGGTGCACGGCGCCCGCGTAGCCGTGGAACGCGAACACGACGTCGACGTCCTGCGTGAAGAGCTCGGTGAACCGCGCGTCGCTCATGCCGTGCGGGTGCTCGGCCGGCGACGCGAGCGCCATCAGGTCGACGACGTTGACGACGCGTACGCCGAGCTCCGGCGCCATCTCGCGCAGCAGCGCCGCGGCTGCCATCGTCTCGAGCGTCGCGACGTCGCCCGCGCACGCGAGAACGACGTCCGGCTCGCGCTCCACGTGCGTCGACGCCCACGGCCACGCCGACGCGCCGCGCGCGCAGTGCGCGATCGCGTCGTCGATCGACAGCCACTGGAGCTCCGGCTGCTTGTCGATGATGACGAGGTTCACGTACCCCGTGCTGCGCAGGCAATGATCGGAGATCGAGACGACGCGCCGTCTGCGTGGACGACGAACCGTTTGCGCGAGAGTTCGAGACCACGGCGCGCCCGCGTGCTTCGCGTGGAGGCACGTCACGTGCTGGTGGGCCGTCGGTATGAAGAACCTCCTCGTGTCCACCCCGGGTCGGCTCCTCGCGCTCGCCATCGGCGTCGCGATCGGCGGCGGCGGCCTCTCGAAGATGGTCGACGGAGGCGGCCTCCTCATCGGCAGCGTCACGGTGCTCGTCGCCGTCGCGATCATGATCGTCGGGCTGGCCGAATCGGTCGAAGAACACTTCGGCGCCGCCGCGGTCTTCATCGTCGTGCTGCCTGTCCTCACGTTCCTCGGCGAGGTCGGCGTCCAGCTCGCGCCGCGCGCGCTGGGCTGGCCGCTCGTCGTCGTCGCGCTCCCGTTCCTCGCGTTCGCAGCCCGAGCGCGCGCGTCTGCGCCTGCCTCGCAGCCGCGGCTCGAGCTCT
>DASYCF010000492.1:0-1951 GCA_036500365.1 Byssovorax sp. | reverse complement strand
CTTCACCATCGTTCGAGACCCTCGGACCTTCGGCGCGGCCGTCGTCGCCTCACCGAGCGGCACCTGCACGCACGCGAGGACGATCGCCATCAGCAGGTCGCCGTGCGCCTGCCCCTGTCGCGGCAGCTGGATCTGGATCCGCCCGCCGGGCATCGGCTTCGACTGCGTGCGCTTGATCTGCGCGATGAGCCGCTTGTCGTCGGGCAGCGACAGCAGACCCTCGTGCATGAGGCGGCGAAACGCCGTGAACGCGTCCGTCTTCGCCTCGAGCGACGGGTTCCAGTCGTCGTACACGACGCGCGGTCGGCACGCGTCGAGCTCCTCGCGCGCGGTTTCCGCGTAGTGGCCGTCGCCCTGTAGACGCTCGACCCCGTATTCGCCGCACCGCTCGCCAAACGCCTGGCAGACGGCGCTCGGCTTCAACGAGCTGCCCTTCGGCGGGCGCAACTCCTCGTGGTACGCGAGCTCGACCTTCCCGCCGAACCACCGCGCGATCGCGAGCGCGCTCGAGTTCTTCCGGAAGCCGAGATCGCTCCCGCCGTAATGCCGCACGCCGGGCAGCGGGGCGAGGCGGTCGGCGCGCCCCTTCTCTATCGCACGCTCGACGGCATCGGGCGGGAAGAACAGCGTCGAGTCGGCCGAGAGCGGGATGCCGTCCCACTCGCGCGCGGCGTTGTCGGGGTCGCGTTCGCGCTCCTCGCGCTCCGCCTCTCGGTCGAGCGACGGGTTCATCGAGCGCGAGTCCGAGTGGAACGCGAGCGTGCTACCAGGGCGGCCGAACGCCGCGGTGAACATCTCGTGGTACGGCCCCATGTCGGCCCACGGCGACGACGGCAGCCAGATCTGTGCGCCGTGGAGCATGCGCGGCCGCGCCGCGCGGAAGTTGTCCGGGAGGTTCACGACGCCGTTCTCGTCGCGGTGGAAGTCCGCCTCGTCGAACAGCATCCCCGCGAGCCACGTCGAGCGGACGTTGAGCCCGGACGCGCGCGCAGCGACGACCTGCACGTGGACGACGTGGCCGTCCGGTCGGCGGATGACGAGGGTCTCGGCGCCGGGGTCCTTCACGAGGAGCTGCCGCAGCGACGCGCTCGCCTGCATCGTGCCGACAAGATGGTGGAACGAGCTCGCGCTCGTCGTGAGCGACGGCGTCAAGATGAGGGCGCGCACCAGCTCGCCGGGGCGTACGCCGACGAGGCCGTCGTCGTCGGGCACCGCGCCGTCGCCGGCGACGGGCTTCCACCGGAACTCGGCCGTCAGGATGCCGTGGAGCAGCGCCATCGCGGAGATGAGCGACTTGCCGGCGCGGACGCCGGTGCGCGGGATGACGATCGACGGGCGCCGCGGCGTGAAGCGTTCGACGCCGAAGTGGAAGGCGCTCTCGTCCCGCGTGAGCAGGTTGGCGAGGGGCGCGCCGTCGGCGGCGCGGACGAGCGCGAGCTGCGGCGCGCTCGGCCGAAATGCGGCGAGGTCGGCGTGCGTGAGCAGCCCCTCGAGCGTGAGGCCGAGCCGCAGCGGCTGGAGCGCGCGGTCGCGCTCGAGCGACGCCCGAAGGTCGGTCGCGAGATCCTGCGGCGGCGAGGTCACGAGGTCGCCTCGCTCGCGACGGGGGGCGTTCGCGGGAGGGCGCGCGGCGTGTCGGTCAAGGCGGCGACGACGGCGTCGCGCGCCTCGGGGAACGGCTCGAGCGCGCGGAGGATCTTCGCGCGCACCTCGAGCCACAGCGGCGAGACGAGGAGGCTCCCGACGATCTCGTGGCGCTGAGTCGCCTGCGTGCCGGCGATGCGTGAGGCCGTCTCGATCGCGGCGACGGCGGTGCGGTACTCCTTCTTGGCGAGGGCCGCGACGACGATCATGTCGAGCTTCGCGAGCTGGTCGTCCCGGATCTGCTCGACCTCGGTGGGGTCGAGGTTCACGAGCCGCCGCGCCTCGGCCGCGTAGTGCTCGACCGTCG
>DASYCF010000491.1:0-3131 GCA_036500365.1 Byssovorax sp. | reverse complement strand
TCGGGATCTGGCTCGCGTGCCGCGTGCCCTCGAGGTACCAGAGCGGACCATAAGAGTCGTCCTGCTCCTTGCCGATGCCCTGCTCCTCGACCCACGTCGGCACGGTGAAGCCGCGGTGATCGACGTCCATCGACTGCGCGCCGAAGCCGGCGAAATGGTCCGTCGCGGCGCACGCGTAGCCCCACGAAAGCCGCCGCTCGGGGCCCTCGCCCGGCTCGACGTCGACGACCAGGTGCCCGTCGTCCGGCGTCGTGAAACTGAGCTTCGCGAGCATGGCGCCGTCGCCGTCCTCGAGATCCACCTCGCCTCCGGGCTTCACGACGAGCGTCTGCGCCGTTCGCCAAGCGCCCTTGTCGTGGTCGGTCGGCTGGAACGCGCCGAACATCATCTCGTAGCTCGTCGTCGCGTCGCGCACGGCGAACCCGGCGCGCGGATCGTCGCCCTTCGGGTCCGTGGGGGCGAGACCGTCGAGCAGCACGCGCCCGTCCTTCGACGCGACGACGAGCCGATCGCCGTCGATCACGGTCACCACGAAGTCGCCGCTCACGACGGTCTGCGGCGGCGGCGGAGGGCCGCCGGACGACGAGGACGACGACGGATCGCTCGACGAGCACGCCACGAGCGCGAGGGCGGAGAGCGCGACGCACGCGCCGCTGCGGTTCATCTCCACGTCGTACACGGCCCGTCGCAGGCGGGAAAGCGCCCCGTCGTGGACGCCGAGCACACCGGTCAGGGCGCGGGCCCGACCAAGACGAAGGTCGAAAGGCTGGTCGGGTTGGGCCCGTTGTCCGTGAACGTGATCGGGCAGCAGGCCGACGTCGACCTCGAGTTCACGGGATCACCCGGGGGGTCGGTGCTGGCGTTCCCGGCGTGCGACAGCGAGAGCACGACGCATTGTGCGTTCTCGGTGGCGACCGCGCTGAACAACGCCCCTCGCGAGCGCGCGAACGTGAGCGCGGCCCAGGTGTCGCCTCAGGGCCTCCGCGTCAGTGGTGATGATGCCCGTGGTGCGCCGTCGACGACAACGCCCACACGACGACCAGGCACACGCCGACGATCATCGCGACGATGAAGACGACGCCGGCGACGACGACGGCGACTCCCGCCCTGCGGCGCGACGCGGCGTTGGCGCGCGGCGTCAGCGCGGACGACCGCGCCTGGATCCGCGCGCGCTGGGCGGCATCGAAGCAGTGATGCTCGCCGACCTCGCCGAGGAGCTCGCGGCAGAGATCCGCCTCGAGCGCGGCGTCGACGTCGTAGACGAGGAAGGTCGTCGCAGGGCCGGCCGTGGGGTGGAGGGCGCGCCACGCCGCGTCGCCGAGGAAGTTCGCGGCGCCGCAGTGCGCGCAGGCCGTCGCGCGCCGCTTGCCGTCGGGCGCGAGCGGCGCGCCGCACTGCCCACAAGGGATGGTGGTGCCTTCAGGGGCGACGGCCACGCGGTTCTCGTGGAGCCGCGCGTCGCCGACGACGCACGAGAGGCGCGGATCCCACGCGCGCGTCTCGTCGTCCGGCGCGCGCACCGGCGTCGCCTCCCCGCATCTCGCGCACGCCAGCATGCCGCCGATGGCGGCGCGCGGGTCGACGCCGAAGGGCGCCTGGCAGGCGGCGCACGCCGGAGGGCGACGCCAGTACGACCTCGCTTGCTGAGACAGGTTGTAGCGGAGAGGCTCGCCGTCCGCGAGGAGCACGACGGCCTCCGCGAGGACGTCGTAGTACCCGCCGAACGCGTAGCGAACCCCGCCTGTCCTCGACGCGGCATAGTGAGCCACGAGGTCGACGGTGCGCGCACACCCGTCGCACGCAATCGACGTGCGCAGCCCGGGTACGTGCGTGCGCGCGTTGCAGAACGGACAGAGAAAGCTCTCCTGCATGGCGATCGAAATGAGCACGCAAGGGGCATTCGTCCGGAACCGCGAACGCGTCAACGCCGACGACGGTCGCCGGCCGCGGGCCCGCCGACGCGAGGTATAGTGCGCGCATGCTCGCGCTGACGCCGCCGGAGCTCGTCGAGCTCCTCGTGTCGCTGCCCGCCGATCGGACGCCGTTCATCTGGGGGCCGCCCGGCATCGGCAAGAGCGCGCTCGTGCGCGAGGCGGCCGACCTCGGGAGCCTGCCGTGCGTCACGCTCCTCGGCACGCAGATCGCGCCCGAGGATCTCATCGGCGTCCCGCGCATCTCGCGCCTCGGCGGCGAGGGCGGCGCGTTCGTCACCGAGTTCTGCCCGCCGCGTGCCATCCTGCGGAGCGAGCCGTTTCTGCTTTTCATCGACGAGCTCAACAGCGCCGTGCCCGACGTACAGAAGGCGTTCTATTCGCTCATCCTCGATCGGCGCCTCGGCGACTACACGTTGCCCGAAGGGTCGCGCGTCGTCGGCGCTGGCAACCGCGTCGAGGATCGCGCGCTCGTGCGGCCGATGGCGACCGCGCTCGCCAACCGCATGGTGCACGTCGCGCTCGCGCCGGACGCCGAGGCGTGGCTCGCGTGGGGCGCGCAGAACGGCGTCCACGCGCTCGTCCTCGCGTTCGTGCGCGCGCGCCCCGATCGCCTGTTCGAGCTCCCGCCGACCGACGCGACGCCGGCTTATCCGACGCCGCGCGCGTGGCACCTCCTGTCGGACTCGATCGCGGTCGTCGGAGAGCGCCTCTGGCCCGCGCTCGCGGCGGGCTCCGTCGGCGATCGCGCCGGGGCCGAGTTCACCGCGTTCGCGAAGCGCGCGCTCGAGGCGCCCTCGCTCGACGCCATCGCGAGCGGCGCCGCGGTCCCGCGCGATCCCGAGCTCGTCTATTTCCTCGGCGCGAGCGCCCTGGCGCGGCTCGGCTCGAACGATCCGAAGGACGGGGAGCTCGCGGCGAAGGTCGTCGCGGCGCTCGGCGCGAGTTCGAAGGAGGTCGCCGTGTGGACCGTCGACGCCGCGCTCTCGAAGAAGCGCCGCACGCGCGCGCTCGACGCGTTCGACGATCAGATCCGCACGAGCGCCTCGCAGATCCTGGTCGACGTGCTGCGCCTCGGCCGCTTCGCGCGCGAGGGGGCGCCTGGCGCGCGCTCGCGGCCGTGACGCCGAAGGCGCCCGACAAGCGCGTCGACACGAGCGCCGTCGCGTCGCACCTCACGACGGGCGAGCGGCAGCTCTA
>DASYCF010000490.1:0-2411 GCA_036500365.1 Byssovorax sp. | reverse complement strand
GCGATCCTCGCGGGTGAACATCCGCACCGGGATCGCCGACTTCGGGGTGTAGAGGCCGCGGCCCAGCACGGCTCCGTGCGGATCGACGACCACGACCTCCGACCCCGCGACGGCGCCGCCCTCGACGCGCGCGATCGCCTGCGCGAACACCCACGGGTGGCCCGACCACACCGGCCGTACGTGGCCTGCCTTCAGCGTGACGACGGGCACGTCGGAGCGCGGCCGCTCGGCGCGTGCCGCCCGCCGTGGCGGCGCCTCACCTCGAGCTTGGCCTGGACGATTCATCGGCGCGACACGGTACCCGCGTGGAGCCGATTGCAGTAGTCTTGCTCTTCGCGGAGGTAGCTGCGGTCGCCTCCAACCGTATCGAGATCGCGGAGTCGAGCTGTGAACCCCACGTCACACGCGAGCGTAGCAACGCTTTTACATACCGGCCGAGTCGCGCGAAAGACGCGGCGCTTCTGGGCTGGCGCGTGGCACCGAGGTTGCTAGCCTAAGAAGAGTCGCTAGCGTCGTCGAACAGGAGTCTGCCCCGATGCGCCGTTGCTTGCCCCATCTCGCCTTTGTCGGTGCCATGAGCCTGTCGCTCCCCGCGCTCGCTCAGAACAACGCGAACTGCCCGCCGGGTTCGTGGTTCTGTGCGGACGCGGATCCGCCTGCTGCGCAACCCGCGCCGCCGGCGGCGCCACAGAACACCACGCGTGCCCCGCGTCACGCGCCCGCCGCCGAGTCGGAAGACGCCGACGACGACGCGCCGCCCGCTGCCCAGCAGCAGACGCGTCGCGGCCCGCCCGGTGAGTATGGCCGACCGCCCGTCGTCGTGTACGACGGTCCGCCGCCGCCCGCGCGCGTCGTCATCGTCGCCCCGGGCTATCGGCCCTTCCGTCCGCCGCCGCCCGCCATGCGTCCGCGCTGGGTCTCGGAGTGGGGCGTCAACCTCCACATCGAGGGCATGGCGTTCGGTCGCTCCGCGGCCGAGGCCGCGGGCATGGGCGGCGTCGGCGCGGCGCTTCGGTTCCGGCCCGTCCCGCACTTCGCGCTCGAGGCCGGCGTCGACTTCATCGCCGGCAACGACTTCAACGGCTTCCAGCGCACGGAGACGCCGTTCACGCTCAACGGCATCCTCTTCGTGAACCCGCGCAGCCGCGCGCAGCTCTACCTGATGGGCGGCATGCTCGTCTCCCACGCCGACGTGCAGTCCGATCAAGCGAGCCCCCTGCTCCAGCGACAGGGCAACGGCTGGGGCGCCGAGTACACGTACTTCGGCGGTCAAGCGGGCGGCGGTATCGAGTTCCGCGTGTCGCGCCGCGTGGCGCTCGATCTCGACGTGCTCGGCTTCCTCCGCAAGCGCACGGACGACGGCAAGACCCCCGAGTTCGTCGACGTCGCGCACAACCGCGCGACCAACACGTCGGACGGCGCGATCATCCGCGGCGGCCTCGTCCTCTACTTCTGATCTCGTGAGGTGACGCGGCCGCGACGTGCGGCCGCGCGCTCGTTCGCGTGAGCAGCCCCGCGCCGCCGCCCGTCTCGGCTCGCGCCGCGGTGCCTGCGAGCGCACGCGTCCCCGACCCCGGCGCAGAAGCCAGCGACGGCGGGAGCGCATCCGCGGCCGGCGCGGCGCGCGACCTCGCGACGCGCGCGGCCGCTGCGCTTTCGAAGCGACGCGCGCTCGGCGCGGCGCTCCTCGGCGGCGTCGTGTTCGCGCTGTCGTCGCCGCCGACCGACTTCTATCCGGCGGTCGTGCTCGGGCTCGCCTTGCTCGCGCTCTCCGTCTCGAGCGCGCCCACGCCTGCGCGCGCGTTCGGTCGCGCCGTCGCGTGGGGGACGGCAGCGCAGCTCGTCGGCCTGCGGTTCGTGCCGTCGGTCATCGTGCGCTTCACGCCGCTGCCCCTCGCGGCCGGCGTGCTCGCGCTCGCGCTCCTCTCCGCGGCGCAGTCGATTACGTGGGGCCTCGGGATGGCGCTCGCGTCCGCGTTGGCTCGCCGCGTCCGCGCCCCGCTCGAGCTCGCGTTCACGTGCGGCGCCGTCCTCGCCCTGTCGCTGCCGTCGGTGTTCGCGTGGTCGCCAGCGGGGCTCGTTACGCCGTGGCCCGCGTTCGTGCAGCTCGCTGATCTCGTCGGAGAGCGCGGCGTGTCGGCGCTCTTCGCGGTCGGCGCCGCGCTCCTCGCCCGGGCGTGGATCACGGCGCGCGCTCGACGCTCGACGCTCGCCGCGATCCCGCGCCTCGGCGCTGCGGCGTTGCTCTTCGCGGCGATCGGGGTCTACGGCGTCGCGCGCGAGGCGTCGGTCACGCGAGCGCACGCCGGCGCGCCGACGGTCTCGGTCGGCCTCGTCGACCACGCGATCGCGCCGCTCGAGCGATGGGATCCCAAGCAACACCCGCGCATCCTCCGCGCGCTGCACGAGCT
>DASYCF010000489.1:0-12318 GCA_036500365.1 Byssovorax sp. | reverse complement strand
CGCCGGCACGCCGCGCGCCACGATCGCGTCGAGGATTCGGCCGACGCGCGCCTGATACGCCTCGACCGTCGAGCCGTGCACGAGATCGTTCGCGCCGATCGCGAGCGTGACGAGGTTCGGCGCGAACTCGGCGACGTGCGGCAGCTCGACCCGCTCGAGATCCTCGGTCGTGAAGCCGTTGACGCCGAGGTTCTCGAGCGCGACGGAGACGCCGGTCGCCTCGATGCGCGCGGCGAGCCGCGCGGGGAACGCCTGCGCCGGCGACGAACCGGTGCCAATGGTGAACGAGTCGCCGAGGGCCAGGTAGCGAACGGCGCGAGCGGGCGCCGTCGTGGTCTGTCGCGACGCGCGCGACGTCGACGACGACGCGGCGGGCGCGGGCGTCGAGGGGGCGGCGCTGGAGAGCGCGCGCGAGGTCCGGGCGTCGGCGCAGCCGGCGAGCGCGGCGACGAGCGAGGCGACGAGCGCGCGCGCCACCGCACGGCGCAGGCTCAGAAGCGCCCCACGAGCTTGCCGCCTCGGGGGCCCATCTCGATCCACGCCGTCGAGGTCGGCGCAGGCGACCGCTTCGTTACGATCGAGACGACGATCAGCGTGGCGCCGAGGCCGCCGAGCACGCCGGCGGTGACCCAGCCGACGTTCGTCGCCGTCTGCAGGTGGATCGCCGAGTCGTAGTCGGCCTGCGTCCGCGACTTGTTGAACGTGTCCTTCGCGCCGAGCGCGGCGACGCCGAGGCCGATGCTCGCGCCGACAGCGGCGAGGCCGATCGACGACAACACGATGCCCGTGGTGCGCGTCGCGGAGCCGCTCGAGCGCGGGGTGACGTCCGGCTCGCCGGGCGTCGACGCGGGAGCCGGCGCGGGCGTCGGCGCAGCGGGCGCCTCGACCGCGAGGAGCGACGGCTTGAGGTCGAACGGCAGCGACCCGCCGGCGGTCAGCGTGATCTCCTGCTTCGCGCTCTGGCCGTTGCCGCGCACGAGCAGCGTGTGGTGACCCGGCGTCGCGTGACGCGCGCCCATCGCGTGCGCGGCGGGGCCGTCGTCGATCTGCGCTTCCATGGACGGATCGCCGGAAAAACGCACGGTGCCGACCTTCTCTTCCAGCGCGGCGAGCTTGCGGTTCGCCTCGAGCTTCTCGGCGCCGGCGAGCGCGCTCGACTCGAGGGCGGCGCTGTAGCGGTCGGCGCTCTTGACGAGCTCGCCCGCGAGCTGCCACGCCTTCGCGGCGGCGAAGATGGCCGTCGCGTTCGGACGCAGGCGCGCGGCGACCTCGAAGTGCTCGGCCGCGTCGCGGTAGCTGCCCTTCTGCAGCGCGGCGGCGCCGGCCGCGTACTCGGCCCGCGCGTCGGCCGCGTCGTCCGCGCGCGCGACCGACGTCGACGCGAGGCCCGCGAGCGCGCTCACGAGGACGAACGCGCCTCGACGCACGCTGCGACCCGACGGCTCCCGCACGCGACGAAGCTACATGAACGCGGCGCGCCGCGCACCCGTCCGCGCGCGCGAATCCGCTGGCCAGCGCCGCGCGGTCGACTACGTTTCGGGGCATGGATCGCCTCGAGCTCACCGAAGAAGAGTGGCGCAAGCGCCTCACGCCCGAGCAGTTCGACGTCCTCCGCAACCACGGGACCGAGCGCGCCGGCACCGGCTGCTTCGTCGGGACCAAGACGCCCGGCACCTACGTGTGCGCCGGCTGTCACGCGCCGCTGTTCCCGTCCGGCGGCAAGTTCGAGTCGGGCACGGGCTGGCCCTCGTTCACGCAGCCCGTGTCGAAGGACGCCGTGCGCGCGATCGAAGATCGCAGCTACGGCATGGCGCGGACCGAGGTGCGCTGCGCGCGCTGCGACGGCCACCTCGGCCACGTCTTCCCCGACGGCCCGAAGCCGACGGGCCTGCGCTACTGCATCAACTCGGCCTCGATGGACCACGTGGCCGAGGGTGAGTCGCTGCCGCTCGTGACGAAGTAGTCACGCGTCGGACGAGAAGACCACCGGGCCGGGCTTCGCCTCTTCCTCGGCCGCGGCCTCGCGCTCGGCCTGCACCGCCTTCGCCTCGAGCTCGAAATCGGGGAAGCGGTAGCGCGGGCCCTCCTTCGCCTCGAGGTCCACGTCGCCGCCGAGCGCGACCACCTCGCGCGTGACCTCGGCCGACGTGGGCGCGCGCCCGGCCGCGCCCTCGAACGACGCGCGCAGCCAGCCCTCGGTGACGGGCTTGTCGCCGTGCGTGAGGACCGTGCGCAGGATCGCGCGCCGCCCGTTCTCGCGCTGGACGGCCCTCGCCCTGCCGCGCTGGAACACAGCGCGCGCGAGCGGCAGCATGAAGAGCGCCGCAGAGAAGATGATCGGCACGACGCCGAGCGCGATCGGCAGGCCGTCGTACGGCAGGCGGAAGAGCGGGACGCCGTGGAACAGGAACGGGAGCTTCCACAGCGTGATGTTCTGCCCGATGGCGACGAACCCCATGACGAGGTTGAAGCCGTTGAGCGCCGTGATCAGCACGTTCGTGCCCGGCTCGTTGCCGGTGAGCGGCGTGAGCTCGGCCTTCTTCTCCCAGATCGGCTTCGGACGCGGCGCCTGCGCGCTGGACTCGGCCGTCACGCGCAGCGACTCGAAGCGGTAGGCGATGCCGCCGCTGTCGTCGACGTCGACCTCGCCGTCGTAGTCGAGCATGAGCCGCGCGAGCAGCGGGTCGGCGTCCTCGCGCGGGAGGCCCGTCACGCGGATGACGTCGGACAGGCCGATGCGGCCCTTCTGCGCGCGGATCTCCTGCACGACGGCCTTCTCGAGCGCGCGCGGATCCTCGGGCGGCTTCGTCGGCCCGAAGAAGTAGCGGTTCACGCGCTCGTAGAAAGGCGTCTTGTCCTTCTGCTCGTCGCGCCGCGCCGAGCGCGCGCCCCACTCGCTCCCGTAGCCGTACCCGTAGCCCGTCACGGCGAACGGCGAGAACGGGTGGAACGTCCAGAAGAGCGCGTCGAACACGACGCGGAAGAGCAGCGGCGCCCAGCCGACGCCGACGCTCCGTCGATCGCGCCCGCCCTGGTTCGCGAACATCGAGCCGACGATGATCGCGAGGAAGAGCGCCGCGTAGGCGAGGAGCACGATCGAGATCCACGCGCGCACGACGAAGCGCGCCGTGCCCGCGAGCGCGCGGCCGACCTTGTCCGCGATCTGGGCCGCGCGCGCGCGGCGCTCCCACGCGCGCGAGAATCCGGCCGGGAAGCGGTAGAGGAGCTCGCCCTTCTCGGTCGCGCGGAGGTGCCCGCGGTACGTCGACACGAGCGAGAAGAGCCCTGCCTCGGCGTCGCGCAGCGCGAGCCCGCTCTTCGCGGCGGCGTCGGCGACGGTGAGCTCGCCGCGGAACCCCGCCCCGAGCGCGCGCTCGAGCGCGGCGGCGGCCGCGCTAGGTTCCATGTTCTTCGGGCCCGGCACGAGGACGAACGTAGTCATGTGGCGCGCGCTCGTCACGCGCCTGCGCTGCTACGCTTCGGCCGTGCGACCCGCGCTCGGAGCTCGCCTCGGCGCGGCGGCGGCGCTCGCGGCCCTCGCGCTCTCCGCGGCGTGCGCCGGCGAGGCGACGGTCGACATCGCGCGAGCGCCCTCTCCCGAAGCGTTGGCGACGCAAGTCGGAGCGGCCGCGTCGGCCGAGCCGTCGGTCGCGACGGCTGCCCTCACGTGCAAACCGGTGGAGGCCCCCCCGCGCGTCGACGACTACGAGCTCTGCGCGGCGCCGCGCCTGACGGCCGCGGTCGTGCGCGCGCTGGGCGCAGAGGCGGCCAAGCGTCCGGGCGTCGGCGTGCGGCTCGCCTCGATCACGCACGCCGACGTCGTCGCGCTGGCCGATTTGCCGTTCCTCGTCGCGCTCGAGATCGACGACACCGGGCTGCTCGAGAGCGCCGCCGAGCTCCCCCGGCTGCCGATGCTCCGCTCGATCTCGCTCGGCGCGGCGCGCTGCGAGCGCCTGACGAGCCTGCGCGGGCTCGAGCGGGACGCCGCGCTCGAGGCGGTGACCGCGCGCTGCCCTGCGCTCGTGGACGTCGCCGCGCTCGCCGCGCTGCCGAGGCTCCGCGCGCTCGACCTCTCGCGATCCGGCGTCGCCGACGCCGCGCCGCTGGCCGGCTGCGCGAACCTCTTCAAGCTGAACCTCGACGACACACGCGTCGAGGACGTGTCCGCGCTCGGCGGCCTCTCGTCGCTCGCGGTGCTGTCGATCGCCGGCACGCGCGTGACCGACGCGAGGCCGCTCGGCGCGCTCGCCGGCCTCGTCACGTTCCGCGCGACGGGCGCGCCCCTCGGCGCGACGCTCGCCGCGCTCGGTCCGCTCGACTACCTCCAGTCCGTCGAGATCGCGCGCACGGGCGTGCACGACATCGGCTTCTTGCGCGACAAACACGGCCTCGGCGTCGTCGACCTCGCGGACGACCCGGTGAGCGACCTCACGCCGCTCGCCGGCGCTCGGGCCCTCGCCCGGCTCGACGCGTCCGGGACCCGCGTGCGCGACGTGCGCGCGCTCGCGTCCCTCGGCGCGCTGGCCGAGCTCTCGCTCGCGCGCACGGAGGTCGCCGACGTGGCGCCGCTCGCGGGCCTCGTCGGGCTGAGCCGCCTCGACCTGTCGCGCACGCGCGTCGCCCACGCGCAGAAGCTCTCCGGGCTGTACGGATTGTTCGCGCTCTCCCTCGCCGGCACACCCATCGCCGACGTCGAGCCGCTGCGCGGCCTCACCAAGCTGTACCTGCTCTCGCTCGAGGGGACGCGCGTCACGCGCGTGCGGCCGCTCGCCGCGCTGCGTCGCCTCGGCCGGCTCGATCTGCGGGGCACGCGCGTCACCGACGCCGCGTCGATCGCGCGCGACGGCCTCCAGATCGACGGGCCGTAGCGCCGTCGCCGTGCGCCAAGCGCCTCGCGTGTGCACCAGAAGGCGATCGGAGACGAACGCGATCGGGTAACCTTCGCGCCCCTCTTTCATGGCCAAGCCGACCCCCACGCTGATCGCGGAGTTCGAGGTCATCCGCCGCCTCGGCTCGGGCGGCATGGCCGAGGTCTTCCTCGCGAAGAAGCGCGGCGCCGAGGGCACGTTCAAGCTGCTCGTCCTCAAGCGCATCCTGCCGGCGCACGGCGGGAGCCGGCGCTTCCGCACCATGTTCGTCGAGGAGGCGCACGTCGCGACGCGCCTCAACCACCCGAACATCGTCCAGGTCTACGAGTTCAGCGACCACGGCGACGACGGGCTGCTCCTCTCGATGGAGTACGTCGAGGGCTTCGACCTCGGCAAGCTCATGAACGCCGCGAAGAGCAAGGGCGCGAAGATCCCGCCGCTCGTCGCCGCGTTCATCGTCGCCGAGGCCGCGAAGGGCCTGCACTACGCGCACGAGCGCAAGGACGAGGGCGGCATCCCGCTCGCGATCGTGCACCGCGACGTCTCGCCGCAGAACATCCTGCTCTCGTACGAGGGCGTCGTGAAGATCGCCGACTTCGGCATCGCGAGCGCGAACCTGTTCCGCGAGGAGCCCGGCGTCCTCAAGGGCAAGTTCGGCTACATGAGCCCCGAGCAGGCGCGCGCGGCGAAGGTCGACCGGCGCAGCGACATCTACGCGCTCGGCGTCGTCTTCTACGAGATGCTCACGCTGCGCTCCCCGTACGGGCCGCGGCAGGTGCTCGGCCAGCCCTCACCGCGGCTCGACGACGAGGCGCTCCTCGACGCCGTGACGAACGGCCGCTTCGAGCCGCCCACGATGCACAACGCCGACGTGCCCGCCGAGCTCGAGGCGATCGTGCTGCGCGCGCTCGCGAAGGACACGGGCGAGCGCTTCCAGACCGCGCGCGACATGGCCGGCGCCATCGCGCGCGTCTTGCTCGCGAAGCAGGAGCTCGTCGACAACGCCTCGGTCGAGGCCACGCTCGCGCGGCTCCTCGGGCGCGATCTCGTGCTGGCGACGCTGCCGCCGGGCGAGGGCACCGTCGAGCCGCAGACGATGGCCGCCGTGCCGAAGCGCACGCAAGAGGGCGACCCCGGCTCGCAAGCCGGCCGCGCGCCGCGCGTCGTCCGCGAGGTGCGCCACGTCGCCGTCGTCACGGTGCGCGCGCAGGGCGTCGAGGAGCTCGAGGCCGTGCAGGGCAAGCTCGCCGCGCGGAGGAGCCTCGACTCGATCCGCGCGATCCTCGACGACATCGCCTACAAGCGCGGGGCGCTCCTCTCGTGGAACGAGCGCGCCGGCGCGGCGCACGGCGACGCGATGAGCGGGCGCGCGATCGTCGGCCTGCTCGCGAACCCGTCGCGCGCCGCGGCCGACGCCGCGTCGTTCGCGATCGACGTGCACGAGGCGCTCGCCGGCGCGAGCGAGGATCTGCCCGTGGCGCTGCGCGCGTCGATCGGCGTCGTGCGCGGCATCGCGACGGGCGAGCGCGACGAGCAGGGCCACCTCGTCCGGCACTCGCTGCAGGAGCCCGCGAACTTTCTCGCCGATCAGCTCGGCGCCCGCACGCCGTTCGGCAAGACCTGGGTCGCCGGCGGCGTGTACCGGCTCGTGCGGCGCGACTTCCGCTGGGGCGACGCGCCGCCGTTCGAGGTCGACGACGCGCAGGAGCACGGCGTCCCCTCGCAGATGCGCCTCTACGCGCTCCAGCGCCCGCTCACCCGCGAGGAGCGCATGGCCGAGCTCGCGATCGCGCCGAACGATCTCGTCGGGCGCGACGCCGAGAAGGCCGACCTCCACGCCGCGTTCCATCGCTCGATCAGCGGCGGCGCCGCGACGCGATCGAGCGCGCCGCCGCCGAGCAACTCCGACCTCGGCGTCGGCTCCCCCTCCCGGCCGCCGCGCGCTTCGATGCGTCCGCACGGGGCGCTCGTCGCGCGCGCCGTCGTCGGCGAGATGGGCATCGGCAAGACCGCGCTCGTCGCGACGTTCCTCGCCGAGCTGCCGCAGGGCACGCGCATCCAGCAGGTCGAGTGCTCGCCCGTGAAGAGCGAGCTGCCGCTCGCGACGGTCGCCGATCTGCTGCGCGACATCACCGGGCTCGGGCTCGACCACGGGCTCGACGAGGCGACGAACGCGATCAAGGCGCTGCTCGGCCCCGTCGGCCGCTCCGCGCAGGCGACGCGCTTCGCGCCGCGGCTCGCGGAGCTCGTCACGGGCAAGAGCCTCGGCCTCCAGGAAGAGGAGGCGAACTACCGGCGCGACCTGCTCGTGACGGGCGTCCGCTACCTGCTCGGCGCGCTCGCCGCGGCGACGCCGCTCGTCGTCGTGATCGACGGCCTCCAGTGGGCCGACCGCCCGAGCCTCGAGCTCTTGCAGGAGATGTTGAAGCGCACCGAGAGCGTGCCGATCCTCGCGCTGCTCGTCTCGCGCACCGAGGAGCGCACGCTCCCGTTCATCGAGGGGCTCGTGCGCATCGAGCTCCGCGGGCTCGCGGCCGACGAGCAGATGCGCCTCGTCGAGGCGCGGCTCGGCGTGCGCGAGGGCGTCCCCGCGGTGTGCGCCGAGCTCGTCCCGCGCGTGGCGGGCAACCCGTTCTTCCTCCTCGAGATGATCGACGCGCTGCTCGAGCGCGGCACCCTCGAGATCGTCGAGAGCGACACGGGCATCCACGAGCTCGTGCGGCGCGATCGCGGCGAGCGCGCCGAGGCGCTGCCGTCGACCCTCGAGCAGCTGATCGGCGACCGCCTGCGCGAGCTCCCGTCGGCCGAGCACGACGTCGTGGACTGGCTCGCGGTCGCCGGCGGGCCGCTCTTCGAGGCCGATCTGCTCGCGCTCACGCGGCTCGCCGACGACGAGGCGATCACGCGCCTGTGCGCGCGCGGCGTCTGCGATCGGCGCGCGGGCTCGGTCGACTTCCGGCACCCGCTCGCGCGCGACGTCGCGTACCTCGCGCTCGACACCGCGAACCGCGTGCGCATGCACAGGCGGCTCGGCGAGCACCTCGCGACGACGCCGCTCGCGCAGGGCCTCTCGGCGGCCATCGTCGCGCGCCACCTCGCGCGGGGCGAGGCCCCGGGTCCGGCCGCGGAGCTCTACCTCGAGGCGGCCGACGCGGCGCGCACGGCGCATCAGGCGCAGCTCGGCCAGCGCTACTACCAGCGCGCGCTCGCGCTGCTGCCCGCGGGTGACTCGCGGCGGATGAAGGCGCACGAGGCGCTCGAGGCGATCTACCGCTCGATCGGCAGGCGGCGGGAGCGGCGCGCGCATTTGACCGCGCTCCGCAAGCTCGCGCGCGAGAACGGCCAGGCTCGCTTCGCCGCGCTCGCCCTCGTGCGCACCGCGCGCCTCGATCTCGACGAGGGCTACCTCGCGCGCGGTCTGCCCGTCGCGCAGCGCGCAGCCGAGATCGCCCGGCTCGCCAAACACGCCGCGCTCGAGGTCGAGGCGCTCACGCTGCTCAGCGAGATCCTGCGCGACCTCGGCGACATCCAGGGCGCGATCAACGCGTGCGAGCGCGCGCTCAAGGTGACCGACGGCGGCAACCTGGCGCCCCGCGCCCGCGCCGAGGTGCTCCGCGCGAAGGGCGTGCTCCTGCGCTACGGCGGCCGCGTGAACGAGGCCGTCTCCGCCTACGCGGAGGCGATCGCCGTGTTCCGCGCCGTCGGCGCGCGCCGCGCCGAGGCGCGCGTCAAGAACTCGCTCGCGTTCGCGATGTTCGTGCTCGAGCGCTTCGAAGACGCGATCGCCGTCGCGCTCGACTCGCTCTCGATCGATCTCGCCATCGGCGGCCGCTTCCAGATGGCGAAGACGCTGTCGAACGTCGGCCAGGCGTACGCGCGGCTCGGCGAGACGTCGCGCGGGCTCTCGTACATGAAGCGCGCGCGTGACGCGCACGAGCGGTACGGCGATCAGGACTCGCGCGCCGACACGCTGCTCTGCTCGGCGGCCATCCTGCTCGAGGCGGGCGACGTCGACGCGGCGCACACGCTCGCAGGCGACGCGGGCGCGCTCGTCGCCGTGACGGGCTCCGGGTACGACTCGGCGCACGAGCGCATCGTGCGGGCCCTGCTCGCGCGGACACGCGGCGACGCCGAGGGCGCCATCACGCTCGCCGCGTCGAGCCGTCAGCTCGCCGAGTCGCAGGGCCTCGTCAGCTACCACGCGTACGCGACCGCGATCGAGGCCGCGGCGCGGGTCGACGCGGGCGAGCTCCACACGGGCGTGCTGCTCGCGCGAACGGCGCTCGGCGTGGCCGACGCGACGCCCACCGAGTTCGGCATCGAGGTGCGCGCGCTCGCGTGCGAGGCGCTCCGCAAGGGCTCACCGGCGAACGCGCGCGACGCGTGCCTGCGCGCGCTCGCCCACGTCAAGCGCGTCGCCGGCTACGTGCGCGACCCACGCCTGCGCGGCCTCTTCCTGCAGCGCCCGCTCGTCGATCGCATCCTCGCCGAGGCGGAGGGCTACGGAGCCGACGTGCAGAACGTGCGCGACGCGCTGCTCGCCCCGGCCGACGTGGCGGCGCACTCGCTCCCGCCGAACACGATGGCGAGCTCGCTCCTCGCGCAATCGCGCCTCATCGACGACCCGGAGTAGGCGCCGAGCGCGAGCGTCGACCATGCACGGCCCGCGGCACGCCATCCCTCGTCAGGCCACGCGGCTCGCCATCCTCGCGCTCACGACGACCGCGGCCCTCGCGTGCGGCGCCCGCAGCCCGCTCGAAGAGGGGGACGTCGTGAGCGACGCGACCGAGGACGGCGGTGGTGGCGCGACGCTCGACGCATGTCCGGGAGGCGGCCCGACGATCGTCGGCGACCACCTGCGCGTGCGGTTCTTGCCGCTGCCGACAGTCGACGTCACGGCGGGGCTCACGCCCGACGAGCGCGACCCGAACGCGCAGTTCAGCGAGAGCAGCACCAACGACTTCGGGGCGACCAACCCCTTCAACTACAGCGCCGCGCTCGACGGGAGCACGTACGACGCGATCCGCGGCGGCTCGGCGACGTACGACTACGCGCCCCCGCTGCGGGGCTTCGCTCTCCTCTGGGGGACGCTCGACGCGTCGAACCGCGTGGCGCTCGTCGGCGACGGCGGCGTCTCGATCGGGAGCCTCGACGGAGCCACCCTCGCTGCCGCTGCGACGCGCGCCCTCGGCAGCCGATACGTGTTCGAGCACGGCGTCCACGTGTTCGTGTCGTCGGACGCGCCGATCGACGCGCTCGAGATGATCGGCGGCGCCGACCTCCCATTCGAGTACGCGAACCTCGAGACGACCGCGCTCGCCTGCCCGTGAGCGCGGCCCCGTGCCCGCGCATTGCGAGCGCGCGCGCACGTTGGTAGGGCGTCGTGCTACACGCCGTCGAACGCACGAGAGGACTCCATGAACCACGCCGCTCTTCATCTGCCCTCGCCCCTCGCCGCGCGCCGGGCGCTCGCCGCGATCTCGCTCGTCGCCTTCGTGGCGGCCGCGCTCGCGGGGTGCGGGAGCGACAGCGACGGCGGCTGCGCGGCCGGCGAGATCCTGTGCGCGGCATCGGGCCCGACCGTCTGCTGTCCACAGGACGAGCCGTTCTTCTGCCCGTCCACGGGCGCGTGCGCGAAGACGCAGGCCGCCGCGAGCAAGGGCTGCCCCGGGCCCGTGACCTTCAACGGCAAGCCGGACAACGGCGTCGCTTGCTCGAGTCCCTCCGAGTAGCTCGGCGCTCGCGGGCCCTTTTCTTGCGCCGCGCGCGCGGCGGTCGCATCCTCGCCGGCTCGCATGGGCAAAACCCGAGATCGAGCGGCTTCGTGCTGAGGCGGACGACTTGAGGCCGCGCAAGACCGCCCTCATCTTGTCCGGCGGCGGGGCGCGCGGCGCGTACGAGGTCGGCGTGCTGTCGTACGTGCTCGACCGCTTCGCGCGCCTGCGCGGCGTGGCGCCGCGGTTCGACGTCCTCTGCGGCACGAGCGTCGGCGCGATCAACGCGTGCTTCCTCGCGGCGCACCTCGCGGATCCGACCGTCGGCATTCGCCGGCTCGTCGATCTGTGGACCGCGCTCGACCTGTCGGACGTGCTCGGCTTCGGCATGGGCCAGGCGATCGGCCTGCACCGCCTCGTGCTCGGCGGCGGCCAGCGCGAGACGGGCATCTTCGACGTGACGCCGATGGCGCGCCTCATCGAGCGCGAGATCCCCTGGCGCGCCATCGCGCGCACGCTGCGGCACGGACACTTCTCGGCGCTCAGCGTGTCGGCGACCGCGCTCTCGACGGGCCGCACGGTGACGTTCATGCAGACGGGGCCGGACGGCTCGCTGCCGACGCGCGCGCCGCCGCGCACCGTCATCCGCGGCGCGCTCATCGGCCCGCTGCACGCGCTCGCGTCCGCCGCGATCCCGGTGCTGTTCCCGCCGGTGCGCATCGGCGGCGAGCTCTTCATGGACGGCGGCCTGCGGCAGAACACTCCGATCGCGCCGGCCCTCGGCCTCGGCGCGACGCACGTCTTCGCCGTCGGCCTCTCGCGCGAGGTGCGCGGCGTCGGCGCCGACGCGGAGGCCGAGAAGATCCCCGGCGTCGCGATGGTCATCGGCAAGGTCTTGAACGCGTTCCTCCTCGATCACGTGCAGACCGATCTCGAGGTCTTGTCGCGCATCAACGACGTCATCGCCGACGGCGAGGCGGCGTACGGGAGCGATTTCTTGCCGAAGGTGAACGCCGAGGCGCAGCGCCGCGGCGAGACGCAGTATCAGCGCGTCGAGACGCTCGTCGTGCGGCCGAGCGAGGACATCGGCCGGCTCGCGGCGGACTACGTGCGCAAGCACCCGCCCCGCGGCGGCGCAGGCCTCGCGCGGAGGCTCCTCACGCTCGTCGACGTGGGCGAAGCGACGGAGGCCGACCTCGCGAGCTACCTGCTCTTCGACGGCCCGTTCGCGAAGAAGCTCATCGACCTCGGCCGCGCCGACGCCGAGGCGCGCCGGCGCGACATCGCCGACTTCTTCGGCTCCGCCGCGGACGACGGGCCCCGGGGCGCCGGCGATCCCGACGCCGAGCCGTGGAGCATGCCTCCGCCCGTCGCGTGAGCGTCGGGCGATGAACCGAATCGCCGCCAGCTCGAGCAGACCGAGCACTGCGCGGTGACGAAGGTCTTCCTCGCGAAGCCGGAGCGGTGCTTCAGTTGATCTGCATGTTCGCCGCGGCCTGCCCGTCGTTGCCGGCGCCGCCGACGAGGCCGTTCGGGCTCGTGCCGCCGAGGCCGCCGTGGCCCGTGCCGCCGGTGATGCACGTGTCGGTGTTGAACGTGAACGTCACGCTGTTCGACCGCGCGAGGCACGCGCTCGGGCCGCCGCCGCCGCCGCCGCCTGGGCCGCCCTGCGCGCCGTGGCCGCCGCGACCGCCGTTGCCGCCGGCGCCGCCGTTGTCGGCGCTGCCGCCGCCGCT
>DASYCF010000488.1:0-14087 GCA_036500365.1 Byssovorax sp. | reverse complement strand
GCCCGAGCAACCGCAGCACATCCAGAGCGACATCATAGATTCGCAACACACAATCACCCTCCTCGCACGCCTCACTTCGAGGCGGCCCCCCCTCGCCCGCGCCGAGCGCAGGGCGTGTCAAGGGTTGCGAAGCAACCGGCGCAGCCGGCGCCGCAGGCGCCCTTGACACACCCGAGCACGGCGCGACCATGGGGATAGCCGAGCGCCAATCCCTGTTCCCGCCCCCGAGCCGTCCCCGAGCGCCAATCCCGTCCCCGTCCCCGCGCCCGAGCGAGCCCGAGCCCGAGCCCGAGCCTGAGCCCGAGCCCGAGCCCGCGCCCGAGCCCGCACCGGAGCCCGCGCCCGTCCCCGAGCCCGTCCCCGTCCCCGTCCCCGAGCCCGAGCCCGAGCCCGAGCCCGCACCCGATCCCGAGCCCGAGCTCCGAGTCCAATGATGTCGAATCGAGACAACCATCGCCTTCTTCGCACCGAGCAGAGGCGAGGCCCCCAGGCATCGCGAATGTTTCCGCCGCCCTCGCCAGATCTCTTCGCTCTCTCCGCGCGGCAAGCGCGGCCACGACGTCGTCCCACGGCAACAGCGGGCCGGGCGCACGCCCGGCGTCAGCCACGCTCGGATTCCACCTCTCTTTCCGCGCCGTCGAACAGGAATCCGCTCGACGTCACGCGATCTCAACCCGCGGGCCGCTCCTCGAAGAGCAGCGTCCCCGCGCCGACGCGCACGCGGTGGCCACGCCACGACACGCGGCTCGTGAACGGCGCCGCGCACCAGATGCCGATGGCGAGCACGTCGCGCGCGAGGCCGAGCGCGAGCGGCGCATGGATCCCACGTGCGCCCTTGAGCCGGAGCCACGGCACGACGTCGCGCAGCACCAGGAGCGCGGCGAGCCACGCGAGGGCGAGCGGGCCGAGCGTCGCCCACGCGAACGGGAGCATCGCGAGCGGGCTCGACACGAGCTCGAGCGCGAAGGCCGCCGGGTGCAGGCGCGCGCGGAGCATCGACCATCGGAGCTGCCGCGCGACGAACGCCTCGAGCGGCTGCGGCGGCGAGATCGCCTCGAGCGCGGTCTCGCCGACGACGACGCGGTAGCCCGCGTGCTGGAACATCTTGCCGATCACGTAGTCCTCGGCGAGCACGTCGGCGACGCGCGAAAGCCCCCCGATCGCCTCGAAGCGTGTGCGCGAGAACATCATCGATTTCCCGATGACGGCGGCGTCGCCGAGGAGCGTCGGCAGCGCGGCGCCGCTCGCGCAGAAGCCGGTGAGCTGCACGCACTCGAGCGCGGCGCCGAGCGTCGGCCGCGCGCCGCTCGCGAACGAGCCGACGAACAGGTGCGTGACGAGGCCGACGCGAGGATCGCGCGCGAGCTCGAGCGCGGCGAGGCGCACGTAGTCGCGCGGCGCGCGCACGTTCGAGTCGCTGACGAGCACGACGTCGTGGCGCGCGTGCGGCAGCATCGCGCGGAGGTTTCGCACCTTCGGGTTCTTGCCGCCGCGCGCCGCGTCGCCGTGCACGACGAGCCGCGCCGCCACGCCGGGGTGCGCGTCGATGAGCGCGCGCACGACGGGGATCGCCGGATCGTCGGCGCGCTCGACGCCGAACAAGATCTCGAAATCGGGGTGGTCCTGCAGGAAGAACCCCTCGAGGTTCGCGCGGAGATCGGCGTCGGCGCCCGCGAGCGGCTTCAGCACGGTGACGGGCGGCGGCGCCTCGAGCGGCGCGCGCCGCGGCCGCGTGACCCAGAGCGTCGCGCCTGTGCCGAGCGCGGTCCAGAGCGTCGCGAGCGACGTGGCGACGAACGCGACGGCGTTCACGGCAGCTCCGCGCCGGGCGCCGGCGCGGCGAACACGCGTGACCAGAGCGGCAGGCAGACGCCGAGGTATACGGCGTTCGTGACGAGCAGGCGCGTCGCGAGGTACGGGAGCGGCAGCGCGCGCACGGCCCAGTCGAACAGCGCGACGTTGAGGCACGCGCCGAGGACCTCGATCGCGCCGAACGCGGCGGCTTGCTCGATCCAACGCGGCGAGCGGTCGCGGAACGCGAAGAGCTTGTTGCCGACGAACTGCACGGCGATCCCGGCGAGGAGCGCGGGCACGCTGGCGACGCGCGGGCCGAGGCCGAGTCCGGTCGCGAGCAGCGCCAGCACGCCGAGATCGGTCAGCGTCGCGATCGCGCCGACGCCGGCGCTTCGCGCGAGCACGGCTGCGCGCACGCGGACGCGCGTGGGGAGCGAGGTCGACATGCGCCCCGACGTTGCGATCGACGTGCCCCCGCGCTCGTCGAAAATTCGCCGCGAGCTTCGCGCGAGATCCGCGCGCCCATGGCGCTCGGCGGGCGGCTCCGCGCACGCCTCGACGCGGCGCGCGCTACGCGGCGCGTACCGTCATCGCACGTGCAGCACGAAATCGGCGATGTCGGCGACGACCTCGGGCGCGACGTGGTTCGTGCGCCGGTAGTCCTCGGGGCTCGGCGCGCCGGAGCCTGGCATGAAGAAGTGGTTCAACGCCGCATAGCGCTTCGTCGTGACGTTCGATTTGCCCTGCAGCGTGCGCTGCCACGTCTCGAGCTCGTCGACGGTGACCTGGTAGTCGCGCTCGCCCTGCAAGACGAGCATCGGGATCGAGAGATCGGCGGCGACGCGCGCGGGGTCGTACCCGCGAAGATCGAGGAAATACGCGCCGGTGGTGCCGCCCATGCCCTCGAGCTTCTGGTCGGGCTTCAACATCGGATCTTCGATGATGGCCTTGAGCCGCTTGGCGCGGGCGATCTCCTCGGGGAGCTGTCGATTGTCGGGGTCGAGCTTCTGGAAATAGGTGAGCTGCATGATCATCGAGTCGGGGAGCGAGCGCGTCGACCCGGCGAGGATCGCGAGCGCGGCGACGCCGGGGACCTCCTTCGCGATGCGCGGCGCGATCGTGCCGCCGAGGCTGTGGCCGAGCACGACGACGCGCGTCGGATCGAGGCCGGGCGTCGCCTTCACGAGCTCCATCGCGGCGCGGATCGAGTCGACGTACTCCTGCTCGACGGTCAGCACGCCGGCGGGGTCGATCTTCGTGCGCTTGTCGTGGCGGAGCACGGCGATGCCGCGTGAGCCGAGGCCGAAGGCGAGGTCCTTGAACATGCGGTTCGCGCGGTTCAGGCTGATCGACTCGTCCATGTCGCCCGGGCCCGAGCCGTGTACGAGGATCACGACCGGCGCCTTCGCGACGCCCTTCGGCACGACGAGCGCTCCCGACAGCGGGGGCTTCGCGCCGACGACCACGCGCCGCTCCTCGAAGCGCGTGAGGTCGACGTACGGCGGCGGCGCCCACGCGCTCGCCGGGACCGCGGGCTCGCCGACGAAGAAGCCGACGACGCGCCCGTGCATGTCGAACACGAACTGCACGCCGGCCGTGGACCTCTCGAAGCGGCAGTTCGCGACGAGCTGCCAGTACGGCGGATCGCGCTGCGGCACGACGGCGTCGATCTCGCGGAGCGCGCCGAACTTCGCGTCGACCTCCGTCCAGCGGCGGGCGAGATCCGCGGGCGGGAGCGCGGCGCGCATCTTGTCGTGGAAGCGCATCTCGGCGGCCGTGAAGTCGCGCTTCTCGAGCGCCGCCACCGCGTCGCGCACGGTTACCTCGAGGTCGGCCGGCACGGGCTCGAACCAGATCCCGGCGGCGCGGTTCCCCTCGTAGACGACGCGCAGGATCATCCGCGTACGCGCGAATTTCAGCGTGACGAGCACGCTCCGGTACGCGCCGACGAGCAGGCTCTCGGCGCCCTCGACGCCCGTGAACGCGCCGTCGGCTGCGTCGATGTCGGCGCGGAGCTTCTTCATCTCGTCGGGCAAGAGGTGCGCGCGGAGGTCGTCGCTGAACCGCGCGCGCGCCGCGTCGAACTGGCTCGCCATGTAGTCGGCGGCGATGGCCCGCGCGTCGGCCTCGAGCGGAGACGGCGCGCTCGCGGAGGCGGCGGTCGGCGGCGGCGTCGACGCGTCCGCGGCGTGACCGGGCGCCCCCTGCGCGCAGCCGATGACGCCGAGCCCCGCGAGCACGACCGGCGCGAGCGCGGCGGGAGAGCCGGGGAAGGTCATTTCGGGCGGTCAGCTTACGACGGCCACGCCCGGCGCGCCCGCGGCATTCCCCGCGGGAAACCTGGCCGTTCGATGGCGGTCGGGCCCTCAGCGTGTAGACTGCGCGAGCTCATGTCCACCCCTCTCTCGTCGCTCGCCTCGAGCGCGTTCCTGCGCGGCGCGGCGTTCGCGCTCGTCGCCGCCCTCGGCGCGCCTCTCGCGGGCTGCGCGGCGACCAACTCCGGCGCCGTCGTCCGCGTCGAGGGCTCCGTCACCCCCGTGGACGTGCAGGACAAGGACTTCGCCGCCAGCGTCGAGCGCGTGCTCCGCGACGGAAAGCCGTCCACCGAGCGCCTCGCGCTGCTGCTCGGCGTGGTCCGTCGCCAGCTCGCCCACGCCGACGCGCGCTTCCGCCAGGCGCACGACGAGGCGGGCACGCGCGGCGTCGTCGGCGCGCTCTACCTCGTCCGCGTGGGCGAGGCGCGGCCCGAGATGATCGACGCGACGGGCTCGCGCGCGCTCGCGTCCGCCGTCGATCGGCTCGCGCCGCGCGGCGACGAAGGCCGCACGCTCGCCCTCCTGCACCTGCGCGAGCCCGGCCTCGCGCCCGGCAGCCCCGACCGCGCCCGGCTCGACGAGCACCTGTCCGCGCTCACGACCTGGATGCACGAGACGCGCACCGGCCCGCCGCTCAAGCGCCTCGGCGACGAGGAGCGCGCCGCCCTCGGTCGCGCGTTGCTCGAGCCGAACGACGGCGCCGTGTCCGACGCCGTGGCGACGATCCAGCGCTGGATCCAGCGCGCCGAGCAGACGCGCAGCGCGGCGATGCGCGGCGAGATGGTGCTCGAGGACTCGAGCGAGATCCTCGAGGACCGCCAGCGCATGCTCCACCTCCGGGCCGAGGAGACGGGGCCCGTCATCCTCGCCGCGCTGTACCTCCGCCACGGCGACGCGGCGTCGGCGGCCGACAGCGTCGAGCGCGCCGCCTCCGGGCCGCACGCGCGCCCGATCTTGCAGCAGCGCCTCCGCGCCGCGGTGAAGAGCGACGGCGCGCGCGACTGGCTCGCCCTGAGCGAGTATTTCGCCCGCTCCGACGAGGAGGACGACGCCTACCCGCTCGACCCGGACACGCAGGCGGCGGCGCTCTGGGGCACGTCGCTCGAGGCGTACCGCCGCGACCCGAAGTCGCTCGACGCGAGCATGCTCCTCGCCCGCTTGCTGATGCACTTCGGCCTGCCCGAGGTCGCCCCCACCGTGATCACCGAGTCGGTGTCCGATCAGCCGAGCGCGCGCGCCGTCGGCGCCGCCATGGAGGTGCTCGCCGACGGCCTCGCCCAGGCGGCCGACGCCGAGGGCGCCGACGCGGCGCGCCGCGTCTTCCAGGCTGGCCAGGCCCTGCTCGGCCTCGCCGACAAGACGCGCGTCGAGCCGTCGAGCGCGCGCGTTCGCAACCTCATGGCCAGCATCGAGGTGCGCGCCGGCAACCTCGCCGTCGCCGAGAAGCTCCTCGTCGAGGCGACGCGCGCCGAGCCGACGACGAGCAGCCTGACGACGCTCGCGCAGGTGGAGCGCCAGCTCGGCAACGCGAAGGCCGCGTCCGACGCGATCGCCGCGGCGCTCCGCGCCCCCGACGCGCGCGCGCAGCTCCTCGACGTGGCCGAGGCGGACATGTTCGCGTTCGAACTCCACCGCGACGCGAACGAGAAGGCCGAGGCGAAGCAGGCGCTCGACGCCGCGCTCGCGGCGGCGCTCTCCGCGCGGCAGCAGCGCGCGACGCCGGCCTCGCGGGCGCGGGTCGAGCGGCTCCTCGGTCGCATCCTCGAGCAGTACGGCGAGACGAAGGGCGCGGCCCGCGCGTTCGAACGCGCGCTCGCCGCCGCTGCCACCGACCGGCCGACGCTCGGCGCCGCGATGCTCGACGCCATCGGCCGCGCGCTCGTCCGCCGCGATCTGCTCGCCGCCCGCACGACGCTCAAGCGCGGCCTCGAGGGCAACGTCGGCGAGGAGGATCTCGTGTACGGCGCCCTGTGGGTGCAGCTCCTCGAGCGCGAGCAGAAGGCGCCCCCCGACGGCACCGTCGATCGCGCGCTCCACGCCGGGGCGCACTCCTCGTGGACCAACAAGCTCACGCTGTGGGCGAGCGGCAAGATCACCGACAGCGACCTCACGACGGCGGCGCAGAGCCCGACGCAGAAGGTCGAGGCGGCCTTCTACACGGCGATGGCGCGCAAGGTCGCCGGCGATCCCGGCGCGGTCGCGAGCCTCCGCGCAGTCGCGAGCGCGCCCGTGCTCGATCTGCTCGAGGTGCAGCTCGCGCGCGAGATCGTCGCGCCCGAGGTCCGGTCTTCGTTGCCCGGCGGCGTCCAGGCGCCTTGACGCGCGGCCCCCGCCGGGGCGATGGCCGGGGCGATGATCGTCGTCCACCACCTCAACAACTCCCGCTCGCAGCGCGTCCTCTGGCTGCTCGAGGAGCTCGGCCTCGAGTACGAAATCAAGCGCTACGAGCGCGACCCGAAGACGCACCTCGCGCCGCGTGAGCTCCGCGCCGTCCACCCGCTCGGCAAGTCGCCCGTCGTCAGCGACGGGAGCGAGACCGTCGCCGAGTCGGGCGCGATCATCGAGTACGTCGTCGACCGACACGGCCGCGGTCGCCTCCGTCCGGCCGACGGCACGAAGGAGCGCCTCCGCTACACGTACTTCATGCACTACGCGGAGGGCTCGCTCATGCCGCCCTTGCTCGTGAAGTTCATCTTCGAGCAGATCCGCAAGAGCCCGGCGCCGTTCTTCGTGCGGCCGATCATCGGCAAGCTCTGCGACAAGGTCGGCGCCGCGTACATCCGGCCGAACCTCGAGCTGCACGCCGATTTCCTCGAGGGCGAGCTCGGTACGCGCGCGTGGTTCGCCGGCGACGAGCTCACCGCGGCCGACGTGCAGATGAGCTACCCGGTCGAGGCGGCGCGCTCGCGCGGCGCCGTCACCGACGCGCACCCGAAGCTCGCCGCGTGGCTCGAGCGCGTCCACGCGCGGCCCGCGTTCAAGCGCGCTCTGGAGCGCGGCGGCCCTTACGAGATCGGCTGAGCCCTCGCGCGCGCACACGCGCACACAGCGGACCTCGCGGCACGGTGACGCCGGCCGACCACACTCGTTCGTTCTCGCGCCGCGCGCGCGACGGCAGGATCTCGCCGCACCGTCGAAGGCACACGCGTTGCTCCCCCTCGACGCGTGCGAAGGTGGAAGTCGGACGTGACGCGCGCGCTCGGCGTGCTCGTCGTGGTCGCGTGCGCGCTCGCGTCGGTCGGGTGCTTTCGGATCCGCCTCTACGCCGAGCGCCCCCCGCCGCCGCCGATCTTGCTCGCGGAGGATCTCGCCGAGTCGAGCGACGGTCGCCCCGGCGCGCTGTCGACGGCGCTCGCCTTCGATCGCGGCGCGACGCGGAGGCCCGGCGCCCTCCTCGCGCGGCGCTTCAAGGAGCAGCTCGCCGCCGAGACGTCGGACTGCGAGGAGCGCGATCTCGACATCGTCGCCGCGGATCCGGTCGAGACGACGGACGGCGCCGTCCTCCCTACGGAGGCCGCCGTCGTCGCGCGCTTCGTCGGGTGCGCGCGCGCCGACGGCTCGTTCGAGGCGCGCTTCGTCCGCCAGGGCGCGCACACGCTCGTCGTCTTCCAGTTCGACGGCTTCCACCTCGGCGACGGCACGGTCGACGGCGTGTGGGTCGCGTCGGTCGACGACTCGGGCGAGGTCCATTTCCACGGTCGCCCCGACTACAGCGAGCCCGAGCGGCCCGCCGTCGAAGGCCCGCCGGGGCGGCGCCGCCGTCGATCGCGCGGCACGCTGCGGCGCTCGACGCACTCGACCGAGGACGCGCTGAAGCAGTTCTTCCTCGGCCTCGGCGAGCTGTCGCGCGAGCAGGCGAGCGGCCGCGTTCCGCCGATCCTCAGGTGGTGAAGGCGCGGCGGCGGCGTCGGAGCGCGCCCGCGAGCGCGAGCGCCGCCGCGAACGCGAGCTTGGCGCCGTCGCTCGACGCGCCCTGGTCCGACGCGCCGGCGCCGAGCGTGCACTGACACCCGCCGCTGGGCGTCACGGCGCCGGTCGTGTCGCCGGGCGCCGCGCCGCCGCTGCCGTTCGCGCTCCCGCCGCCGGCGCCGGCCTCGCGGCAGGTCGCCGCGTCGACCGTCAGGCTCGCGAACGGCGTGTTCGTGATGCCGTCGAAGCCGATGTCGTCGAGGTCCCAGCCGTAGGCGTCCTGCGCGTCGTCGCTGCCGATGCGGAAGCGCACCTGGATGGTCTTGCCCGCGAGCTTCGTGCCGAAGTCGATCGCGACGTCGTCGGTCTTCGGCCAGCTCGCGTTGGTCGACACGAAGCCCTGGCGGCCCATCAGCACGTTGTTCGCCATCGACTGACCGATCGTGCCGCCGTACGGCACGCTCCCGTACATCGACGCGTCGCTCCACGTCGTGCCGCCGTCGGTCGTGATCTCGATGACGCCGCCGTCCCAGTTCGTCATCTGGCTGAACTCGAACGAGTGCCGGTGCGTGAAGTGCATCGAGAACGACTTCGTCGCGCTGACGTCGAGGGTCGGCGACTCGAGCGACGTGTCGCTGCGGAACCCCTCGTCGACGCCGTGCCACACGTGGTTGCCGTGGCCGGCCTCCTCACGCTGCCAGATCTCGGCCCCGATCGCGCCCGAGGGCTTCCACGTCGTGTCGAGCGCCTCGACGTTGTCGGACGTCGAGCTCGCCGGGTGCTCGTCGACGTCGAGCGCCGCCTCGGTCGAGATCGTCTGATCGACGACGCACGACGCGGGCGAGTGCAGCGTCGCGACGATGTCGGTGTACACGACCTCGCTCGTCGTCGGATCGACCTCGACCGGAACGGAGATCTCGACGCTCGCGTACGGGGCGAGCGTGCCCACGTTCGCCGACGCGCCGCTCGGGAAGGTCAGCGCGTCGGTCGGCGCGCTCACCGTGACGACGCCGTCCGTCGACGGCTTCGGCCCCGCGTTGACGACCGTGACCTTCACGACGCCGCGCTCGCCAGGGTCGAGGTAGCCGTCGTGATCGCACTCGCTCGCGTCGACCTTGAACGAGATCGCCGCCGGCTCGAGGTTCGGCTGCAGCGCAAAGCTCTCGGTCAGCGGCAGGTTCGACATCGACGTGCGCGGCGGCGCGACGGCGCACGTGCCCGCGCCGCGCTTCGCGAAGCCCTGCGCGACGGCGACGAGGTCGTCGTCGTCCATGCCGTGGGCGGCGGTGAGGATCGCGTCGCGCTGCTCGGTGTACGTGGGGTCGTCGGGGGCGAGCGTGAGCCCGCCCTCCACGTAGTCGCCCATGCGGCGATGCGCCTCGTCGTAGTCGTAGGCGGGCGCCGGGCCGAGGGTGCGCGCGAGCAGGCCCTGGTAGCCCTCGAAGAGCATGAGCGCCCACACCTCGCCCATGTCGTGCGCCTCGTTGTTCGGCGCGCCGACGAGCCCGTCCGAGATCGGCACGTTCGTCGGCAGCGCGACGCCCGACGAAATATCCGTGAAGGTCAGCGGGTTCACGTTCATGTCGACGGAGTACGGATAGCGACGAATGCCGAACCAGCCTGGATCCTGGGAGTCGATGACCGCGGCGTACTGCGCGAGCGCGTAAGGAGCGCTGTAGTCGTCGCCGCCGCGAATGACCATCATGAGCGCGTTGAAGTCCGCCCAGCCCTCGCTCTCGCCCTCGCAGACGTTCTGCGTGCAGTTGACCTGACGGAGGTGGAGGTAATGGCCCCACTCGTGACCCACGACGGAGTTGTCGATCGTGCCGTCGCGCTCGACGCTCTGCGCGAGGCTCATCGTCGCGGACACGGCGCCGCTCGCGAGCGCGGCCTTGATGGTCGCCCCGTCGGCCATCGTGATCATCATCGACGGGATGGTCACGTGCATGTGCGACCCGTCGCCGGTGAGCTCGAAGGTCGCCTCGTTCGCGACGTTGTCGGCGATGAGCACGCCCACGGCGCCGGCGCTCTGCGCCGCGAAGACCTTCGGCTGGAAATCGCACGTGCCGCGATCGATCAGGGCGATCTTGCCGGTGAGATCCTGCGTGAGCGGGTCGCACGCGTCGCTCGTGGTGCCGACGCCGTCGTCGAGGAGCGCGACGGGGGCCGTGAGCGAGTAGTTCTTCGGCCCGAACGAGGCGAACGACTCCGCGACGTCCGGCCCGATCGCGTCGACGGCGAGGTTCGTCGTCGACGGGCCCGTCCACACGTACATCTGCATCTGCGGCGACTTCCCGTCGAAGAACGCCGACATGTTGGAGTTGTCGTGCGACGCCGGCGCGCCGTCCTGCGCCTCGGCGTGGAGGGCATCGCCGTCGACGCCGCCTCGGCCGAAGTTGTCTTGCTGGGCGTTCCCGGCCGCCTCGTCGAACCCCGAGTCGTACCACCAGTCGTGCAGCCAGTTCGTCGTGTAGAAGAGCGACGTCACGGCCGCCATGCGCTGGTCGTCGCTCGACTGAGGATCGAGCGTGACGTCGTAGAGGCGATCGAAGGAGCTCGCGCTCGTCGTCGTGGCGCGGACGTCGGGGTAGCCCGAGAAGCCGTTCGGCATGTCGTCGTCGGTGTACGCGTCGACGTTGTTGCCGATCGTCTGCGTCTCCCCGGGAGGCAGCCATGGGTCGAACGTGCCGTGAGGGTTCGTGTTGAACCCCTCCATCGACACGAGGTTCGGAGCGGCGTAGTCGGGGTACGTGCCGTCCTGGGTGGGCGTCGGATGAGGGGTGAAGTCGGCGAGCGGTCCGTCATAAGGGCGCTTGTCGCCGTCCGCCTGCGCCCACACGCGATACTGATATGCGTCGTAATGGACGAGGTCGGTGCGCTGGAGGATGCGCCCGTCGTCCGCGGCGACGACGTACGAGAACGCGTCGGGCGGCGACCCCGGCGCGCCGTGCTCGGCGTCGATCTCGAGGAAATACGCCGGGACGAGCCGGTCGGGGAGCGCGTAGTACACGGCCTTCACGCGCGTCGCGTCGCGGAAGCGCGCGCCGGTCCGCGCGCCGAGCGCCGCCGACGCCGTGAACCGTGCGTAGCCGCCGCGCGGCGCCGCCGGGGCGAGGTCCGCGGCGCTCACGGGCACGCCGTACAGATCCGCGATCGCGCGCGCGATCGCGCCCTCGTGCGGGAGCGCGAAGCCGACGCCCTTCGGCGCCGCGGAGCCGCCGGGGTGCAGCGCGCCCGAGATCGCGAGGAGGCTCCCGTCGTGGCGGTCGATGGCGACCTTGATCTCGCGCCGATAGAGCTCGATGCCGTCGACGCTTTGGCGGAACACCACGATGATGGCGCCGCGCCCCGTGTCGTGCACGCGCACGAGCGACGCGGCGTCGACCATGGCGTGCGTCACGCCCCAGCGCGGCGCGTGCGCCGCGAGGTGGAAGCGCGCGGTCGCCTCGGGCGACAGGCCGGTCGGCGCCGCGTTCGCGCCGCGCACGCCGAGGAGCAGCGACGGGACGCCGCGCTGCTCGTCGGTGGCCGCGACGATGGCCGCCGGCGCGAGCCGCGGACGGATCGCTTGCGAGACGACCGCAGCGCCGTCGACGTAAGCGCGGATGGGCGAGCGATCAGCCTGCGCCGGCAGCGACGCGAGGAGGACGGGGGCGAGCGCGGCGAGCAGCGAAGCGCGTTTCATGGATTACCAGCGCCCGCGTGCGCGGAGCGTCCAACGAATGTTTGTCGTCGATATACACGCCGACGCGGGCAGGAGATAGCGGTGTACTCTCACAGCCTCAGCGCATGCAGCGACGCGACCGGGCCATGAAGCCCGAAAACCGAGGCCGCGGTCGCACGACGACAAGGGTCTTTCAGGCGGCCGCGCTCGCGGCGGCAACGATCGTTTCCTCGGCGGCTCGTGCCGCGCCGCCCGACGCCTCCTCGACTGGGCCGCTGCTGCGCGCGCCGCGCCCGTTCGGCGCGCTCGACGCCGACTATCCGAAGGGCGCGCACGGCGACGCGGACGTCACGCTCGAGGTCACGATCGACGCGTCGGGCGTCGTCGTCTCGGCGCGACCGCTGCTCGGCGCAGAGCCGTTCGCGAGCGCCGCCGTCGCGGGTTCGTCCGCGTGGCGCTTCGCGCCGGCGACGCGGGGCGACGAGCCCGTCGCCGCGCGCGTCCGCGCGATCGTCCATTTCGTCGAGGAGGTCGCGCGGACCGACGCGATCGCCGCCGACGAGAGGCCGGCCGAGCGCCCCGTGACGCCGAGCGCCGCCGAGCCCCGGCCGCTCGAGGTGACGGTGCACGGCCAGCTCCCCGTGCCCGCGTCGGCGTCGCTCTCGCGCGCCGAGGTCAGGCTCCTGCCGGGCGCGTTCGGCGATCCGTTCCGCGCCATCGAGAGCATGCCGGGCGTCACGCCGCTCGCGTCGGGGATCCCATACTTCTACGTGCGCGGCGCCCCGCCGGGTAACGTCGGCTACTACGTCGACAGCGTCCGCGTCCCGATCCTCTTTCATCTCGGCCTCGGGCCGAGCGTCATCCACCCTGCGCTGATCGACCGCGTCGATCTCTACGAGGGCGGCTATCCGGCGCAGTACGGGCGCTTCGCCGGCGCGATCGTCGCGGGCGAGACGAAGCCGCCGCTCGCCGAGTGGCACGGCGAGGCGAACATCCGCCTCGTCGACGCCGGCGCGCTCGTCGAGGCGCCGTTCGCCGACGGCAAGGGCACCGCGCTCGTCGGCGGGCGATACGGCTACACGACGCTGCTCCTCAAGCTGATCGCGCCGGACGTCGACCTCGACTACGCCGACTACCAGGCGCGCGCGAGCTATCGGCTCTCGGCGCACGATCAGATCAGCGCGTTCGCGTTCGGCTCGTGGGATCACTGGGCCACGAAGCAGGACGGCGTCTTCCAGACGCTCTTCGACACGCAGTTCCATCGGCTCGACCTCCGCTACGACCGCGTGCTCGAAGGCGGCGGCACGCTGCGCCAGGCCGTCACCCTCGGCGTCGATCGCACGGGCCTCGACGACGGGCAGTACGTCTTCGACCGGATGATCGCGGCGCGCACCGAGGTCGAGATGCCCGTCACGGCCGGCGCGCGCGTCCGCTTCGGCGTCGACATGACGATGGACGCGACGTCGTCGGAGTTCAGCCCGGCCGAGACCGACGTGCAGCTGAGCGCGCTCGCCGCAGAGTTCCCGCCGCGCGACGATCTCACGGTGGGCGTCCGCGGCGACGTGGTGCTGCAGCTCGGCCCTCGCCTCGAGGTCACGCCTGGCGTGCGCGTCGATCTGTACCTCGAGGGAGGCGTGTTCGAGGTCGGCTTCGACCCGCGGCTCGCCGCGCGCCTCGCCGTGACGAAGGACGTGCGGCTCGTCCAGGCGTACGGCGTCGCGTCGCAGCCGCCGAGCTTCTTCCTGCCCGGCCCGGGCCTGTCACCCGCGCTCACCGGCGGGCTCCAGCGCGCGTTCCAGACGAGCGCGTCGATCGAGGTCGACCTCCCCGCCGAGATCACGGCGAGCGTCGGCGAGTTTCACGACGCCTTCTTCAACATGACCGACGCGCTGAGCATCTCCACCCCGGGCACCTTGCCGACGGGCAGCACGCAGCGCGCGAACGGGCACGCGTACGGCCTCGAGGTCAGCGTCAAGCGCGACCTCACGAAGCGCGTCGGCGGCTTCCTCTCGTACACGCTCTCGCGCTCCGTGAGGACCGCCGGCGCGTTCACGGCGGTGTCGGCGTTCGATCGCACGCACGTCCTCGACGCGGCCGTCGCGTTCGATTTCGGACGCGGGTATCACGCGGGCGCCCGCGCGATCTTCTACACGGGTAACCCTGCGGTCCAGAACTACACGACCGCCGGCTACTCGGTCGGCAGCGTCTACACGGGGTCGCGGCTCCCGCCGTTCTTTCGCCTCGACCTGCGCTTCGAGAAGCGCTGGGAGCTCGGCAAGCGGCGCTGGCTCTCGTTCGTCGTCGAGGTGTTGAACGCGACGTTCACGAAGGAGACCGTCGGCGTCGACTGCGCGGCGCCGAGCTTCTCGTCGGCGACCAGCTGCGAGAACCAGGTGATCGGCCCG
>DASYCF010000487.1:0-3161 GCA_036500365.1 Byssovorax sp. | reverse complement strand
GGACGGGGTCGCGCTCGACGACAGCGGCGGGGTGGAGCTGGTCGGGTCGTTCGAGCAAGGCACGATCGACCTCGGCTCGGGCCCCCTGACGACGGACACGAGGAGCTTGTTCGCCGCGCGCTTCGACGCCGCGGGAGCGCTCGTGTGGGCGCTCACGCTCGCGAACCTCGACCCGACGTCCGCTCGGCCCGTTCGCGCCGCGTTCGCGCCCGACGGCTCGATCGGCCTCGTCGGGCGCGTCACCGTCGCGACCAACATCGACGCTTCGAGCTCGCTCGAGGCGGGAGGCTTCGTCTTCGTGCTCGGCCCCGACGGCGCCGTGAGCTGGAGTCGCTCGCTCGGCGACGCGGGGGACGGCGTCGACCCCGCAGCGCTCGCGTTCCTCGCGTCGGGCGAGGTCGTCGTCGTCGGGTCCGCGACCGCAGGCGCCGAGGCCTTCGTCGCGCCGAGCACGACCCCCGCGTGGATCGGCGGCGGCGACGTCGCCGTGCTCCGCTATGACGACAGGGGAGATGTGGAGTCGATGATCGCCCTCGGCACCGACGCGGACGACATGGCGGTCGACGTGCTGCCCGAGCCGGACGGCTCGATCACCGTCGCCGCCGTCGCGAGCCCTCAAGGCATGGATGTCTGCGCGGCGGCGACCGTGCTCGTCGATCGGATCGACGCCGACGGCGCGACCGTGTGGCAGCAAGCCCTGACTCCATTCGACGCGGCCGACCTCGAGGGAGGTTTGCCGGGCGTGCCTGCCATCGCGCTCGCGCGGGACGCCGAGGGCGACGTGGTCGCCTCGATCTCGCTCAGCGGCTACGTCGACGTCGGCGCGAGCCCGCTCGGTACGCAGGGCTTGCTCGTCTCGTTCGACCCGCTCGGCGCCGAGCGCTGGCGCCGCGGCCTCCACCGCGCGCTCTTCGGTCGCGTCGCGTTCGACGCGCAGGACCACCTCGTCGCGTCGGGCTGGTACTGGGACCCTCAAGACTTCGGCGTCGGCGCGTTGCCGCCCTCGAGCTCGAGCATCGGAGACGCGCTGCTCCTCAAGCTCGACGACGACGGACACGCGCTGACGAGCCTCGGCCTCCCGTCGAACGACTCGAATCAGGCGGCGATGCCGTTCGCGATCGCGCCCGACGACGGGCTGCTCCTCGGGGGATCGATCTCGGGTGACTTCACCGTGGGCGCCGTGACGGTGCACCGCCCGTCCGGCTCTCAAGAGGCGCTGTACACGCTCGCGACGAGCCCCTGAGCCGTCCGCGCGTCGCCGTCAGAACGATCCCGAGACGTGGGCGCCGCTGGGCGCGGGCAGCAGCCCGGTCACGGCAGGCGTGCGATCGTAGATATCGTACGTCGTGACGCCGGAGCCCAGCGCGATCAGGCCGCCGAGGAGCATCGCCCCGCCCACGCCGGCGAGGGCGCCGCCCGCGACGAGCAGCGCGCTGGCCGTCTTCTGCTGCGCGGTGCCGGGGTACTGCGCCAGCGGCGTGCCGTTGAGCACCGCGCCGTACGCGATGAGCGCTGCGCCGGTGAGGCCGACGCCGCCGCCGATCGAGATGAACACGATGCCGGCGGTCTTCGCGGTGCGACTCCCGGCCTCGACGTGGGCGTCGACCCGATCGCCGTGCGTCTCGAGCTCGAAGCGCCCGCTCGACGAGAGGCCCGGGCCGCCGAAGACGTAGAGCTTGCCGATCGTGTCGCCGATACGCTTGTTGCATGGCGCGGCGCAGACGAGCTCGCCGTGAGGCACCTCGTCGCCGATCAGGCCGAGATCGAACCTATAGAGGCCGACGTCCTTCCCCATCGCCGTGATGTGCACGCGCGGGCCGACCCCCGGCTCCGACACCGGCGCGGCGCCCGAGGCCAGGGCCGGCGCGGCTCCCGGCGCAGACGGCGGCTCGCCCGCGACGTTGCCGGCGGCGTCGAGGTGATCGACGCGCTTGATGTCCCCCCACGGGACGGTGCTGAGCGCGCTCTCGCCGTCGGGCTTGATGACCACGTCGCTGCCCATCGTGAGGTGCTCGACCACGCCGCGCACCGAGCCTCCCCGCTTGAACACGACGCGCACGTGCTGCGGCCCGGCGGCGGGATCGGCGGGGCCGCCGACCACGCCCGCAGCCCGCTCGGCGCCCGGCGCCTCCGACGGCGGCCCGTCGGCGCGAGCCACGGATAGGACCGACAACGAAGATGCCACGAAGCCGAGCGCGAGGAGGGGACGCATCCACGCATCTTCCGATGGAGCCGGGCTCTCCACAAGGCCCCTCCCCGACGACGCCCGCCCGCGGGGGCGACACGGTCCCTTCACCGCGCGCGCCTCGACGGGGCGCGACGCCGCGCCTACCCTGCCCGCGCTTGTCGCCCGAGAAGCTCCGCCGCTCGACGTTTTGGACGCTCCTCGTCGGCTACGGCGCGTACTACCTCTGCCGCGCCAACCTCGGCGTCGCCGTCCCGCTGCTCAAGGACGAGCTCCACCTCGACAAGCCCGCGCTCGGGCGCATCACGTTCGTGTCGACCCTCGCGTACGCGGTCGGCAAGTTCACGCTCGGCCCGACCGCGGATCGGCTCGGCGGGCGGCGCGTCTTCCTCCTCGGGCTCGCGGTGTCGATCGCGGCGAACGTCGCGTTCGGCTTGTCGGCAGGGCTCGGCGCGCTCGTCGTGGTGTGGTCGGTGAACCGCTTCGCGCAGTCGGCGGGCTGGATGGGCCTCGTGCAGCTCGTGAGCGGCTGGTACGAGCAGCGCGACTACGGGCTCGTGATGGCGTGGCTCAGCCTGAGCTTCTTGCTCGGCGACGTCGCCGCGCGCGGCTTCGGCGGCGTCGTGCTCGCGCTCGGCTTCGGGTGGCGCGCGCTCTTCTTCGCGCCGGCGATCGTCTGCGCGCTCTTTCTCTTGATCGCGAGCCGCACCCTCGAGGCGCGACCGACGACGCGACCCGCGATCGAAGACTCCGTCGAGCGAGGCGCGAGCGAGCCGTCGTTCCGCGACATCCTCGCGCTCTTGGTGAAGAGCCGCGGCTTCTGGACGGCGTGCGTGCTCTCGCTCCTGCTCACCTTTCTCCGGACCGCGTTCCTCGATTGGACGGGCCTCTACTTCGCCGACTCGGGCGCGTCGGAGTGGTCCGCCGCCCTTCAATCCGCGGCATTTCCGGCGGCCGGCGTCGCCGGGACGTTGTT
>DASYCF010000486.1:0-2978 GCA_036500365.1 Byssovorax sp. | reverse complement strand
CTCGACGCGCTCGCCCTCGGCGCCGTCGATCTCGATGCCGCTCATGTGGAGCTTCACGACGCCGCGCGCGACGGCTACGAGGTCCATCGGCTCGGGGTTCGGCGGCGGCAGGCGGTTGAAGCGCGTGAACTCGGAGACGATGTTCGCGATGCGGTGCACCTCTTCGAGCACCGTCGCCGTCGCCTCCTCGAAGTACTCGTCGAACGCCGGGTCCTCGCGCGCGCGGAGGCGCCGCAACGTCTCGACCGCGGCGCGGATGGGCGCGAGCGGGTTCTTGATCTCGTGCGCGACCTGACGCGCGACCTCGCGGCGCGCGGCGATGCGCTCGGTCGCGGCGAGGCGCTTGCGCATCGAGGTGAGCTCGTCGATCGTCTGGTTGAACGCGGCGGCGAGCTCGACGATCTCGCGCCCGCCGCGGCCCTTCACGGGCGCGGGCTTGCCGCTCACGACCTCGCGCGTCGCGCGGGCGAGCTCGGCGAGCGGCCGCGACAGGCTCCGCGCGACGAGGATGGCGATCAAGATGGCGAGGCCGAGCGCCGCGGCGCCGTTGAGCACGATGGCGCGATCGAGCCGCTCGAGCGCCGCCTTCAGCTCGGCCCGCGGCACGCGCGCGACGACCGACAGACCGGCCACGCCGGCGACGTCGAGCTTGCGCACGCCCGCGTCGTCGTCGCTGGCGGGCACCGGCTCGCCGGGCGCGAGCGGCGTGAGCTTGAGTCGATACGCGGCGCCGATGCGCGCGAGGATCGCCGAGATGCGCCGCTCGCCGACGAGGCCGAGCGTGACGCCGTTGCTCGCGCGCGCGCAGTGCACCTCGATCGACGGCTGGCCTCCGCCGGGCCTCAGCGTCGGCGGGCCGGGCGGCTTCGCGACGATGGCGGCGAGGCGCGCGTCCTTCGTGCCGATGCGCGCGACGTCGCTCGCGCCGAGCACGTGACCGTCGCCCGCGACGAGCACGAGGTCGTCGAGCCCGCGCGACCGCGCCTCCTCCGGGACGAAGTGCGCGATGCCGATGAGCCGCTGCGTGTCGAGCGCGCGCACGTCGCCGCGCGCCCGCTCGAGCTCGAGGAGCGCCTTGTCGATGAACGTGTCGTGCTCGCAGAGCGGCGCGAGCAGCCCGCGGAGCGACTCCGCCTCGTACGCGAGCTCCTGTCCGGCGCCGGCGGCCGCCGCGTCGATGCGCGACTTGAAGTCGGCCTCGAGGCCCTCACGCGCCTGGTTTCGCAGCGTGAGGCCGACCATTCCCGTCGCGACGATCGCCACGAGCCCGAGGGCGACGAGGAGGCGAAGCGCGAGGGTCAAGCGTGCCTTCGTTCAGCCGAGCGTGAGGCGGCGCCGGCGAAGCGCGCGACGACCACGGGCGCAGGCACGCGACGCACGAAGGGAGCCGTAGCTTGCTCCGCGCGCCCTCGCAACGCGTTCAGCCGAGCACGAGCGCGGCGGCCGCGAGCGGCGCCGCCGACGCGACCACCACGGCGAGCGCCGTCGTGTAGAGCGCGGCCGCCTGCGCCCCCGCGACGGCGCCGAGCGTCGCCTTGTCGCCCGTCGCGTAGTTGACGCCGCCCGTCGGCGCCGTGCGGTACGACGGCGCGCGCGCCCCCCGCGCGAGGACGACGACCGGCCCGGCCGCGACCGCCGCGCCGGGCTGCTTCACGCGCACGGCGTCGCGCCCCGGCGTCTCGAGCCAGCCGTCGGCCGTGATCTCGCCGGACACGCCGCGCGCGACCTCGAGCGAGAACCGAGCCCACCGCGCCCCGCGCGCGAGGCAGAGGATCGCCGCGAGCAAGCCGAGCACGGCGACCACGATCGCGAGCTCGGGGATCGCGAACGCGCTCGCCACGTCGGCGAAGCGCAGGTGTCGTCGCTCGCTCGCCGCGTCGACGAGCACGCCGTCGCGCGTGACGAACCAGGCGCCGGCGTGATCGGTCCAGAGCTCACGGACCGAAGGCCCCGGATCCCGATCGGACGTCGCGAAGTCGGCGTCGCGGTCGGGCAAGAGCGGCGAGGGCGAGACGACGACGAGCGACAGCGGGCCGCGCGCGCTCGCACCATCGGCGCGGTCGCGTCGAGCCGACTCGTCGTCGATCTCCGCCGTGCACGTGCGAGCCATCTCGACGTGGTCGCAGCGCTGCGTGACGACGATGCCGTCGTCGAAGCGCTTCGTCGCTGGTTGATCGAGCGGCGCGTGCGCGCGGCGCGCCTCGTCGCGCGCGGCCTTCTCCTCGGGCGACTCGTCGAGCCGTCCGACGCGCGCGAGCTCGTGGATCCACGCGTCGCTGTCGACCGACGCAGCGCCTCCCGGGCGCGTCGCCGCGAAGCACACGAGCGCCGACGCGAGCGCGAACGCCGCCCCGGCGAGGCCGCCGAGCGCGCGATGGCCGAGTCGAGCCCGCGTCGCGACGAACACGCGCGCGCCGACGTACGCCGCGCCGACCGTGAGCGCACAGAACGCGATGAGCCCCTTCGCGAGCACGTCGAGCGCGAGCCAGCGCGGGTGGTGCGCGGCGAGCGCGACAGGGAGCGGCAGGCGCGACGCGACGAACAGCGTGACGAAGAGCGCCGCGCCGACGCCGATCGCGGCGCCGGCCGCGCGCGCGGGCTCCCGCTCGGCCGCGGCGCTCGTCGATCGACCGCGCCCGACGAGCAGCGCGAGGGCGACGGCCACGGCGGCGATCGTCGCGCCCGCCCACCGCGACGGCGCACCGAACAGCGCGACCGTCAGCGTGGCGAGGCTCGCCATCATGACGGGCAAGGGCACGCGGCGCACGGAGGAGCCGTACCGCGGCGTCCTCGTCCTCGCAAACGGGCGGTCAGCCGAACGCGGCCATCGCCACGGCGAGCGGCGCGGCCGTGAGCGCGACGACGACGAGCGCGGTCGCGAAGAGCTGCCGCGCCGTCGCGTCGGCGGTGGCGAGGAGCGCGCGCTGGTCGCCCGCCGCGAAGCACACCGCGCCGACAGGGGCCCCGCGGTACGATGG
>DASYCF010000485.1:0-9287 GCA_036500365.1 Byssovorax sp. | reverse complement strand
ACGACGTCCTCGAGCGGGCGCACGACGCCTTGATAGAGCTTGTACGCGAGCGACTCCGAGAACGCGGTGTTCTCGCTCTCGACCCCCGTGTCGACGAGCGCGCGCGCGATGAGCGACTTCGCGGCGCGCACGAGCATCGGGTTCTGCTCGACGGTGAGCACCTCGAGCCCGGCGTCCTCGACCAGCTTCACGGCGGACGCGCGCGTGAAGAACCGGAGGTGCGTGTCGTCGAGGATGCCGCTCTTCTGGTACTCGAAGTCGCCGGCGAGGAGGCCGAGGCGCACGGGCCACGCGGCGACGTTCGGCAGCGACACGACGACGCGCCCGTCGTCTTCGACGTACGGGAGCAGGCGGGCGAGCACGGACGCGGGATCGACGACGTGCTCGAGGACGTCGCCGAGGAGCACGACCTCGAACTTGCGGCCGTCGAGCGCGCGCTGCACCGGCTCGTCGCGCGTGATGTCGATCTCGAGCACCTCGTCGAGCACGGCCCGCGCGCGACGCGCCGACTCGGCGACGATCTCGATGCCGGTCACGCGCGCGCCGCGACGCTTCGCCGCCGCGCCGTTCAGGCCGACGCCGCAGCCGACGTCGAGCACCGTGCGCGGCGAGCCGAGGCTCGCGACGAGCGCGCGGTTCGGCTCCTCCACGATGTACTTGCGCGGCGGAGCAGCCGGCGGCGCGGCCGCGGGCGACGCCGGGCTCACGCTACTGTCCACGCTGCTTCCAGGCGGCGGCGAACTCGCGCACGGTCTCGTCCGTCTTCGGGTTGTGGAGCATCTTGCGCAAGATGACGGGCGGCACGGTGACGACGTGCGCGCCCGCCTCGAGCGCGTCGTTCACGTCCATGATGTGGCGCACGGAGCCGACGATGATCTTGGCGGCGAGGCCCTCGCGCTCGAGCTGATCGCGCGTCTGCGCGATGACCGGGCGCACGTCGTAGCCCATGTCACGCACGCGCCCGCTGAAGATCGAGACGTACGTGCCGCCCGCGAGCGCGGCGAGGTACGCCTGGTTGAAGCTCATGATGCACGTGACGTTCGTGGGGACGCCCTGCCGCGCGAGCCCGCGCGTCACCTTCAGACCCGTCTCGCCGAAGGGCACCTTGATGCACACGCGGTCGGGCGCGAAGCCGTGGTAGCGCTGCGCCTCGTCGAGCATGTCGGCCTCGGTCTCGGCGACGAGCTCGACCGAGAGCGGCCCCTCGGAGGCGGCGGCGATGGCGCGTACGAGCTCGCCGAGGTCGGCGTGGGGCTGCTCGCGCGCGAGGATGAGCGGGTTCGTCGTGACGCCGGACACGACGCCCCAGGCGAAGATTTCGCGGATCTCGTGGAGCTCGGTGCTGTCGAGGAACAACATCGCGGGTCGTCTCGCTGCGCCTGGCGAACGCTGAAGGCGCGCGTCCTTGTGGCGGAACCGCGCGCGCGATGCCAGCGCAAAACCGCGGGCGCGCCGTCAGCGGCGCACGACGAGGCGGCCCTGTGCGTCGACGTCGAGCTTGCGCTCCTTCAACAGCCTGCCGACGGCGCGCTTGAACGCCTTCTTGCTGAGGCCGTAGCGCGCGCGGATGAGCGCGGCGTCGTCGGCCTCGGAGCCGGGCGGCGCGCCGGGGCGCGTGAGCTCGGCGAGGACGACCGCGGCGTCGTCGGCCATCGCCTCGGACGCCTTCGCGCGGAGCGACAGGACGATCTTGCCGTCGGGGTGCACCGTCGCGACGCGGAGGCGCGTCGCCTGGCCTCGCGCGAGGGCGTGCGGCTCGCTCGCGGGGACGAGGCCGACGAACGCGCGCTCGACGATGACGAACGTGCCGATGTCCGGGTCGCGCCGCCACGCCTCGCCGAGCACCCACTCGCCCACCTCGAACTCGGCCGTGTCGCGCAGCAGCTCGGCGACGCGCATCGTGCCGGCGAGGCGCCCCGTGCGGTCGACGAAGAGGCCGATGGCGTGACGCTCGCCGACGCGCACGTCGCGCGTCTGCTCGGCGTGCGGCACGAGCAGCTCCTCGCCGAGGCCCCAGTCGACGAACGCGCCGACGCGCGTCTGCGCCGTGACCTCGAGGAACGCGACCTCGCCGCGCTCGAGCTTCGGAGTCCGCGTCGTCGCGATCGGCCGGTCCTCGGAGTCGAGGTGGACGAACACGTCGATCTCGTCGCCCACGGCGGCGCCGGCGGGGACCTCGGCGCGCGGGAGCAGGACGATCTCGGCGCGCGCCGACGTGTCGCGCGGGTCGACGGCGAGGCTCGCGCCCGCGGACCCGAGGCGCCGGATCGGCAGCCGCGCGCGACACCCGAGCCGATCGACAACGCTCATGGCCACCGGAGGATCTGCGCCGCGATCTCGGCGATCGACGGCGCCACGACGTCGGGCGGCGGCGACGAAAGCGCGCCGCGCAGCGGGCAGAGCTCACATCGACCGGGCGTCATCACGAGGGCCGCATGGAAGCCCGCGCCACGCGCCGCGGCGACGTCGACGTCCGCGTCGCCGATCATCCAGCACGCGCTCGGCGCAGCACCGATGCGCGCCGCGGCCTCGAGCAGCAAGCCCGGCGCAGGCTTGCGACACGCGCACACGCGAACGAGCGACGCGTCACCGCCGGGCCCGCCGTCGGGGTGGTGAAGGCACACGTGCACCGCGTCGATCGGCGCGCCCGCCGCCGCGAGCAGCTCGACGAGCGCGGCGTTGGTCGCGTCGATCGCGGCGCGCGTGATCTGGCCCTTCGCAGGACCCGGCTGATTCGTCGCGATCGCGAGCCGCGAGCCCGCACGCGCGAGCAGGGCGAGGCCCTCGGCCGCGCCGGGCAGCAAGCGAAGCTGCGACGGATGAAACGCGCTCACGACGGCGCCGAGCTCCTCGTGGCGATGAAAATCGATGATCGTACCGTCGCGATCGACGACGACGAGCGGGGGCGCGCTCACGCCGCGGGGCCGCGCTCGCGCACGAGCTCGAGGAGCCGCTCGCAGATGAGGTGGTGGTAGACCTCGTGGAAGCCCTCGACGTGCGGCGTCGACGTGTGACCGCCCGCCGCGCGCGGGACGACGACGCTCGCGTCCGCCATCTGCCGGAGCGCGCCGCCGTCGTAGCCGACCAGCGCGACGACCTTGGCGCCGCGCTTCTTCGCGAAATCGGCCGCCGCGACGAGGTTCTGCGACCACGGGCCGGCCTGGTCCGCGCCGGCGCCGCCGTGCACGCTGAGGCACACGAGCACGTCGCCCGCCTCGAGGCGCCCGTCGAGCTGGTCGAGGAAGACGCGCGAGAAGCCCACGTCGTTCGTCAGCGCGCTGATGAGCGCCGCGTTGTCGCAGAGCGAGCTGACGCGAAAGCGCCGCTTGCCTTCGGCCCAGGTGAACTTCGCGATGTCGCAGGCGAGGTGCGTCGCGTTCGCCGCCGAGCCGCCGTTGCCGCACGTGTAGATGACGCGGTTCGCGAGGTACGCATCGAAGAGCGCGTCGACGACGCGGCCGAGGTCGTCGCGGCTCGTCGCGAGCGCGATCTCGGCCGTCTCGCGCAGGTAGCGATCGATGAAGGCGTCGTGGGAAGACATGCGCCGCGGAGCTTGGATCAACGGCGCCTCGACGTCTCGCGCCGCGTGCGCGCGGGCTCAGGGGCGCCGGGCGAGGAACCGCTTCTTCGCTTTCTCGCGCTCGCCCTCGCGCGTCCGCGCCTCGCCGCGTGACGGGAGCGCCTCGAGGAGGCGCGCCGTCGCCTCGGTCACGGCGTCGACCGCGGCGGCGAACGCGACGTCGTCGGCGCGCGGCGGCCGCGTCGCCCCGCTGACCTTGCGCACGTACTGGAGCGCGGCGGCGCGGATCTCGTCGGCGGTGGTCGGCGGCTCGAAATGGTGGAGGACCCGGATGTTGCGGCACATGACGCGCGCATCGTGACGCAAAACTCGCCGGCGCGCGCGCCCGGCGCCGCCGCGCTCGCATCAGGCGCCCGAGGACTGTCGGTCGCAGGCGAGACCTGGCTATACTCGCCGACGCCTCGCGGGCGAAGAGCCGCCGAGGCCGCTCAACGATGAACCGCTGCGACAAGTGCGGAGCCGAAAGCCCGGGGTTCGTCGCGTTCTGCGGCGAGTGCGGTGCGCCCGTGAAGACCGGCGCGCCGCAGGCCGGCACGACCAAGGGCAAGCAGGACGCGAAGCGCCGCTCGGGTCCGCCGCCTCCGCTGCCGCCGGGCGCGCGCGTCGGGCGTGAGGCGAAGGACCTGCCGCGACCGACCGGGCGCAAGGCGACCGAGCGCATGGACACGCGCGCGCTGAACCAGCCGAGGAAGGAGCCGCCGAAGAGCCCGCCGCCCGGCAAGCCGCACATCGACGTGCCGGAGGCCGACGAGCCCACGGGGCAGTTCGTGTCGCGCCCCATCGTGGCCGAGGCGACGGGCCTCTTCGCGATCCCGCCGCTCAAGCCGCTCGACGTCGAGCTCGCGAAATACGTCGCGGCGGAGTCGGGGCCGCCGCCCGCGCCCTCGTCGCCCCCGCCCGCGCGCGCGTCGCAGCCGCCCGTCGGGCTCAAGCCGTCGAAGCCGCCGAGCATCCGCCCGCCGCCGCCGCCGTCGGGTGCGCCGTCCAACGGCGCGCAGCGGGCGCCGGCGCAGCAGCCGGCGCAGTCGCGGCCCGGTCCGTCGATCTCGGTCGCGCCGCACGGCGAAGCGTTCGACGACGTGGACGCAGGGTTCGAGGCCATCGTGTCCTCGCCGCCCACGCCGTTGGTCCAGAAGCCCGAGGAGGCGGCGCGCGATCGCGAGACCGACATGCGCGCGGCGCGGGATCTGTTCCTCGATCTCGTCCCCGAGCACGGGCGCTCGCTGCGCGACTTCGTGATCGAGCTCTCGTGGCTCGAGCCGCGGCGTGACTGGCTCGACGTCGCGCTCCCGGCCGCGCGCGAGATCGGCCGCGGCGCGTCCGAGATGGAGATGCCCGAGCTCGCCGCGGCGATGTCGCTGCTCGTCGAGACGCTCGTCGCGGCCGAGGCGGCGGCGCCGGCGCGGCACCGGCGTGCGGGCGGTCCGCCGCTGATCGCCGCCGCGCAGCGCGAGCCGATCCTCGGCGCGTACGACGAGCTCGTGCGGCTCATGCCGGAGACGTTCGGCTTCGAAGACGAGCGCGCGCTCCGCGAAGGCGCGATCGTCGACGCGCTGCTCGAGCCGATCCCCGGCGTGCACCTCGTCGTGAAGGACAGGCTGCTCGCCGCAGGCTTCGGCTCGCTCAAGGCGCTGCTCGGCGCGTCGCTCGCCGACGTGGCGGAGCGCGGCAAGCTCGCGCGGGACGTCGCCGCGCGCGTCGTCGATCGGTGCGAGCGCTTCCTGCGCGACGTGGAGGCGACGACGCCGGATCGCGCGCGGGGGCCCGAGCTCGAGCGGCTCGCGCACCTCATCGGCGAGCTCGGCGCGCGCCACGCGGCCGTTACCGCGCGCGAGGTGAAGCGCGGATCGAGCCCGCCGGGCGAGGCCGCTCGCCTCGAGGCAGCGCGCCTGAGCGCGCTCGGCGACGTGCGCGTCGCGCTCGCGAAGCTCGGGGAGCGCTCGCGGCTCGCCGAGCTCGACCGGCTGCCGATGGCGCGCAAGATCGCCGCGCTCGCGCGCCACGCAGCCGCCCTCAAGGCCGGCGAGCGCCCCGGCCCCCTCACCGACACCTCGCCGAAGTCCGACGGCGGCTCCGCGGCCGCAGACCGCGATCGCGACCAGGAAGACATGCCCAAACCCACGCGCGAAGACGTGCTCAAGCGGGTCGCCGAGGGCGTCTCGCTCGCCGGCGCCGACCTCACGGGGCTCGACCTTTCGAAGGCCAAGCTCGACGACATCGACCTGCGCCGCGCCGACCTCGAGGGCGCGAACCTCGAGGGGGCGAGCCTGCGCGGCGCGAAGATGCGCGGCGCGAGCCTGCGCGACGCGTTCCTCGCCGGCGCCGATCTGCGCGGCGCCGACCTCGACAAGGCCGACGCGAAGGGCGCGAACTTCACGCGGGCCACGCTCGACGGCGCGAACCTCAGCCGCGCCGATCTCGAGGGCGCCGTGCTCACGCGGGCGAGCCTGCTCGCGGCGAAGCTCTCCGCGGCCGAGCTCGGCGGCGCGCAGCTCGGCGGCGCCGAGCTCGAGAAGGCGATCCTCTCGCACGCCGAGCTCGACGGCGCGTACCTCGGCGGCGTGAAGGCGGCGTCGGCCGACTTCACCGACGCGAACCTGTCGGGCGCGACGCTCGAGTCGGGCGACTTCACCGGCAGCATCCTCCGCGGGGCGAACCTCGCGGGCGCGCTCGCGCGCGGCGTGAAGCTCGTCGACGCGCAGCTCGTCAAGGCGGACCTGTCGAAGGCGACGCTCGTCGAGGCCGACCTCACCAACGCCGACCTCCGCAACGCGACGCTCGCCGAGGCCAAGCTCGACGGCGCGACGCTCACGGGCGCGAAGGTCGCCGGCCTCAACGCGACGGGCGCGCAGCTCACCAACCTGATCGCCGACTGGGTCGATCAGAGCCCGAAGGCGAACGACACGAAGCGCGTGCCGAAGCCGAACGTCGTCGCCGCGCTCGCGGGCCGCCCCGTGCAGACGGTCTCGACGACGCGCTACTTCGGCCAGGGCGACGTGCTCCGCAACGCCGCGCTCGAGTTCGGCGCCGGCGCCAACGTGCACATCGAGAGCCGCTTCGAGGACTGCACCATCGCGATCGGCAAGGGCACCGAGCTCGTCGTCGGCAAGGACGGCGTGCTCGCGGGCTGTCAGATCACGGGCGCCGGAAACGTGACGGTGCACGGCCAGTTCTTCGAGCAAGGCCGGACGCCCGGCATGGTCGGCCCGGCGCAGCTCGTCGTCAGCGCGCAGGGCGCGTTCGTCGGCGCCGTGCGTCAGCCCGCCGCGCTCACGCGCTTCGCGTTCGAGCCCGGGTGCAAGCTCCGCATGAAGATCCTGAAGGACGAAAGGTGAGGCGACGTACATGAGCGAATCGAAGAGCCCCTCCGTGTCGACTGCCCCGGCGGCGCTGCACGAGAAGCGGACGCTCGTCGAGGAGGGCACGCACTTCTCGGGCTCGATGACGTCGACCTGCCCCGTGCTCGTGCGCGGCGCCGTCGAGGGCGAGCTCGCCGCGCCCGCGCTCACCGTGAGCCCGTCCGGCGCCGTGCGCGGCAAGGCGAAGGTCACCGACCTCCGGTCGCAGGGCGAGCTCTCCGGCGAGTTCGACGCCGACAGCGTGCAGCTCTCGGGCACCGTGAAGGACAAGACCGTCATCCGCGCGAAGACGCTCGAGGTCTCGCTCGCGGCGCCGAGCGGCAAGCTCGAGGTCGTCTTCGGCGAGTGTCAGCTCGACGTGGGCGAGGCGCCGGTCTTGCGCGCGCACGAGCCCAAGACGGCGTCGGTGCCGCCCGAGCCGCCGGCGAGCGTCTCGGTCACGCCGCCGCGCGCGTCGGCCCCGCCGCCGGGGCCGTCAGGAGCGGTGTAGGTTCGCCACGATCCGCGCGCCGTCGAGATCGAAGCGGAAGCGCATCTGCCGGAGGCCGCGCGCCGCGAGCGCGTCGAGCACGCGGCGGCGCTCCTGCGGGCGCACGTAGAACATGAAGAAGCCGCCGCCGCCGGCGCCCATGAGCTTGCCGCCGAGCGCGCCCGCCTTGCGCGCCGCCTCGTAGTGCTCGTCGAGCGTGGCGTCGGTCATCGCGCTCGCGAGCGCGCGCTTCTTGCTCCAGTGCTGGTGCAAGAGCTCGCCGTAGCGGTCGACGTCGCCCGAGACGAGCAGCGCGTAGACCTCGCGGCCGATCTCCTTGATCCCGTGCATGCGCTCGATGACCGCGGGCTCGAGGCGCTGGATGCGGCTGCCTTGCTCGGCGAGGACGACGCGCGCGGGCCGCTCCACGCCGCTCCACACGATGACGAGGTTCGACTCGAGCTCGTCGAGCACGTCGTCCTTCACGGGCACGGGCTCGACGTCGACGGCGCCGCCGGGGTGGAACGTGAACGCGGTCACGCTGCCGAACGCGGCGATGAACTGGTCTTGCCTGCCGACGGGCTCGCCGAGGCGGTGCATCTCGATCTCGCACGCCTCCTCGGCGAGCTGGCGCGACGAGACGAACTCGCGCGCATATACGTGCAGCGCGTTCAAGAGCGCGACCGTGAACGAGCTCGACGACCCGAGGCCGCTGTTCGCCGGCAGATCGGCGACGCTCGTGAGCTCGATCGAGTGCTCGATCTTGGTCATCTTGAGCGCCTCGCGGAAGATCGGGTGCTCGATCTTGTCGACGCTCGGCACGATCTCCGTCTTCGAGTACGCGAGGCGGATGTCGCGGAAGAAGCGCTTGTTCGCGGTGACGTAGATGTACTTGTCGATGGCGGCCGAGACGACGAAGCCGCCGAACTGGTCGCTGTACGCGGGGAGATCGGTGCCTCCGCCGCCGAGCGAGAAGCGGACCGGTGCGCGCGAGACGATCACGGCTCGCTCGTTTAGCGCAGCAGGCTCGGGCCGGGAACGGCGCCTGCAACGAGATGCGCTTCGAGCGCGGCGATCCCCGCCTCCGAGCCGATCTCGTGGAAGCGCTCCTCGGCGACGAACGCGCGGAGGACGCCTCGGCGCGCGAGCTCGGACTGCAGCGTGTCGAGGCCGACCGCGCCCTCGGGCAGCGCGCGGACCGCCTCGCGCCGGAGCGCGATCGCGCCGTAGTCGATGAAGCGGAGCGCCGCGTCGCCGCCGCGCTTCTCGTAGCGGACGACGCGGTCGCCCTCGACTTCGACGTTCGATGGTTCGATCTCGCCCGCGTTCTCGAACACGCTCATCGTGCCCTCGGCCGCGGCGTGCGCGTCGAGATCGCGGAGCGGCGCGGCGTAGTCGAACGGGAGCCAGCTGTCGCCGTACGTGACGACGAACGTCGCGTCGAGCGCGGGCAACGCGAGCTTCAGCGCGCCGCCGGTGCCGAGCCGCGCGTCGCCTTCGTCCGAGTAGACGAGCTCCACCCCCGAGGCGCGCGCCCCGAGCTCGGCCTCGATCTCGCTCGCGAGGTGACCGACGCAGAGCACGACGCGCGTGAAGCCCGAAGCGGCGACGCGCTCGAGGAGCCAACGCGCGAACGGACGACCGGCGACCGGCAAGAGGAGCTTCGGCGTCGCGCGCGTGCGCGGCAACATGCGCGTGCCGAGGCCGCCTGCGAGCACCGCGAGACGAGCGGGGGGCATGCTTCGCCGATGGTAGGCCACGTGGTACCCTCGGGCGATGGCTTCGCGGGGTGTGGCGGACCGCGCATCGCCGGGCGGACGGGCGGGCGTCCCCGCGTCGGCGTCGGTCGCGATCGCGATCGCGATCGCGATCGTCCTCG
>DASYCF010000484.1:0-6918 GCA_036500365.1 Byssovorax sp. | reverse complement strand
GCCTGCACCGCGTCGCGAAGGACGGGAGCTCGGTGATGGCCTATCCGGGCACCGAGAACCCGAACTGTCGACCGCTGGCCGTCGACGACGCGTTCGTCTACTTCGGCAACTCCGGCGGAGTGCATCGCGTGCCGAAGGCAGGCGGCGCGGTCGTCGACCTCGCGCCGGCAGAGGACGTCGGCGGCATCGCCCTCACGGACGCGAGCGTGTACTGGATCGATTTCACGCGAAAGATCGGCCGCGTCGACAAGCCTTGACGGCTATTCCTCTTCGCCCGCGCCGCGCCACGGCTCGAACGCGCCCGCGCCGTCCTCGCGACGCAGCCCCTCGCCGATCGCGAGGTCGACGACGGGCCCGAGCGACGCGTGGGCGCCGAGGAGGACCCCGAGCGGCACGACGCAGAGGTCGTCGCGCGACACCTCCGAGCTCGGGCACGCGAAGAGCTCCCAGAGATCGTCCTCCCAGCGCGCGGCCCGGATGACGGCGGCGCCTCGCAGGACCGCGGTGTGCGTCGCGGCGACGGACCGGCGCGGGATCGCGTGCGGCCACGGCTCGAACGAAAACCGCCACGCCGGCTCGGTCGCGGCGCTCCATGGCACGTCGAGGCGCGGCACGTCGATGGTGAGATGATCCACGTCGGGCACGACCTGCAGCGCCGGGAGGTCGCGGCCCGGGTAGTAGTCGAGCGCGCCGAGCATGAGCTCGCGCACCCACGCGTCGGAGACGCCGCGGAGCGAGAACGTGCCGAGCGGGCCGAGGTCGACCGGCGCGTCGCGCGCGGCGCCCGCGCCGAGGTGCGCAGCGATCTCGTTCAACGCTCGGTGAACTTGGTCGGCCGAGTACGGCGCTGCGCCCGCGAGGACGAGCTCGTGACCGAGAGTCTCCACGAGCCCGACCGTGTACGCGAACCGCGGCGAGGCGCTCCCCGAGACGACGTACACGTGGTGCCCGTGCTGCGCGATGTTGCGCGCGATCGCGGCGAGCGCCGGCTTCACGCGCGCGCGGCGTCGGCGAAGGCCTTCCACGCGGCGGCGTCGTCGCCGACCGCGGCGCGCTGCCCCGCGCGGACGATCGGCGTGACGAGCAGCAGCGGGTCCGCGAGGAGCAGCTCCGCGACGCGCTCGTCCGTCGGCGCGGCGTGTCGGAGTCCGCGCTCGATCGCGCGCGGCCCGCTCGCGTCGAAGAGCGCGCGCACGCCGCCGACCGCGCGCGCCACGCTCGCGAGCTCGCCCTTCGAGAGGCCCTTCTCGCGCACGTCGATGAAGTGCACGTCGATCCGCCGATCCGCGAAGAACCGCTGCGCGGCGCGCGACGCCTTGCACTTCGAGCTGCCGAAGATCTGGATCGCGCCCATGCGGCTCGCGAGCGTAGCGCGGCGCCGTGTACATTGCTCCGATGAGGAACCTCGGACGATGCGCGATCGGCCTCGCGGTCGCGGCCGCGATCGCGGCGTGCGGCGGCGACGACGGCGCGACGACGGGCGGCGAGGGCGGCGCCGGCGGCCCGTCACACCCGGCGACGACGAGCGCAGGCGGCAGCGGCCCGACCACGACGGGCACGCACACGACGACGACGACGACGACGACGACCACGACCATGTCCGCCTCGACCTCGACGTCGTCCTCGAGCGGCGGCGGAGGAGGCGGCGTCGCGCCGTCGAACGCCGCGCTGAGCATCTTCTTCACCGATCTCACGAGCGGACCGAACACCGGCGGCGAGGACGGGAGCGGCGCGTACGTGACGATCTACGGCGCAGGCTTCGGGGACGCGCAGGGCACGTCGACGGTCACCGTCGGCGGCGGCGCCGTGTCCGGCTACCCGATCTGGAGCGACAAGAAGATCACCGTGCAGCTCGGCGCGCAGGCGGCGACGGGCGACGTCGTCGTCCACGTGCCGACGAAGGGCGACTCCAACGGTCAACCCTTCACGGTGCGCGCCGGGAACCTGTTCTTCGTCACGTCGTCCGGCGACGACCAAGCCGACGGGAGCTTCGCGCACCCGTGGCAGACGATCCCGAAGGCGAAGAACGCCGTGCAGCCGGGCGACGTCGCGTACGTCGGCGTGGCGGCAGGAGACGCCGTGTCACAGACCGACGAGGACAGCTCGTCGCCGTACAACTGCGCGCTCGGCATGAGCAAGAACGACGGCGCGAACTCGGGGACGGCCGATCTGCCGAAGGCGCTCGTCGCCTACCCGGGCGCGATCGCGACCGTCGGCGTCGAGAGCGGACTCGAGCGCGGCCTGCTCACGCCCGCGATCACGGGCACGTTCGACTACTGGGTCGTCGCCGGCATCCGCTTCCGCGGCGCGGTCGAGGCCGTCGACTGGGAGGGCGCCGCGACGGGCTGGCGGTTCATCGGGAACGACATGTCGTGTCCGAACGGCACCGGCCTCTCGGGCTGCGTCAACGGCATCCCCGATCACATCAAGTACTACGGCAACGTCGTCCACGACGCGGCGGCCAACGTGGCCGATGGCCAGATCACGAAGTACTACCACGGCATCTATTTTGGCGGCTCGAACCACATCGAGATCGGCTGGAGCGTCGTCGAGAACGGCAAGACGTGCCGCGGCATCCAGTTCCACGACTCGGGCGGCGTCGACAACTTCGACCTGATCGTGCACGACACGATCATCCACGACACCGTGTGCGACGGCCTCAACTTCGCCACCGTCGATCCGTCGCAGGGACCGATCGAGGCGTACAACAACCTCATCTACGACACCGGGCTCGGCCCCGACCCGGCCGACGGATCGTCGGACTACGCGGGCATCTACATCGCGAACATCACGAACGCGGGCGCGCCCGGTCAAGGCAAGGTCAAGGTCTACAACAACACGCTGTTCTCGAACGGCACGCGCGGCACGAGCGCGGCTGGCCAGATCGCGTGCGCCCCCGGGACCGTCGGCGTCGAGCTCGTCGACAACGTCGTCGTCGCTGCGTCCGGCGGCGCGTACTTCTCGGGCGACACGGACGCGTCGCTCGTCTCGGGGTCGAACAACCTGTTCTACGGCGCCGGCGGACCGCCGCCAGCCGTCACGGCGAGCGTCTTGGGAGATCCGATGTTCGCGAACGCGGCGACCTTCGATCTCCACCTTCAGGCGGGGAGCCCGGCGATCGACGCGGGCGTCGCGACCAGCGCGGCGACCGACTTCGACGGCGTGCCGCGGCCGCAGGGCGGCGACTTCGACATCGGCGCCTACGAGCTCGTGCCCTGACGCGCGTCTCGCCAGACACGCCTTGAGTCTCGGCGGCCCCGGGGCGAGCCGATTTTCGCGGGAATAGGGCCTGAATTCGAGGGCACACGCGCTGCAATCCGGGGAGCCATGGTCCCCCGCCCCGCGCTTCGCCTCCCCTCGCCCTCCCGCTCCTGGTCGCTCGCTCGCGCGCTGTCGTGCGCGACGCCGCTCCTCGCGGCCCTCGCCGCGTGCCACGCCGACCCGCAGAGCGCGGCGCCGCCCGCCGGTTCGACGTCGACCGCGCCGGCGACGACGGCCGCGGCGACGAGCTCCGCGGTCCCCGTCGTCGCGGTCGCCGCGCGGCACCGCCCGTTCGCGCCGTCGAAGAAGGGCTGCGACGCCGTCGACGTGTACACGGACGGCCACGCCGACGGCGCGATCTGCAGCGAGGACGCGGACCAGGAGGGCCTCACGGTGGTCGACCTCTCGGACACGTGGACGCCGCGCGTGTTCGCGCCCGACGCCCAGACCGGCGAGGCGCCCGAGTACCGCGAGAAGTACCTCGAGCTCGCGCACGAGCCGAACGCGGACCTCGGCCTCTACGGCGTCGCGCCCACGCTCTCGGTGCTGTTCGCGCGGCTCGACGACGAGAGGCGCGTCGCGTGCGACGCCGACGTCGATCTCGCGCCGCTCGCGTCGGCGGAGATCTCCTGGTCGAACGCGCCCGACAAGCGCACGGCCGCGGCGGTCCTCAAGGCGGCCGGAAAGGGCGCCGCGCTCGAGGCCGCCCAGCGCGAGCTCGCGTGCGCGCGCCTCTTCAAGTCGGCTGCGGCGAGCGGCGTGCTCACGAACGCGACGCACGCGGCGCTCGACGCGTTCCGCCGCCGCCACATGATCGTCGGCGCCGGCCTCGACGGCGACACGCTCCACGCGCTCGCGCTCGGCGGCGACGAGCTCGCGTTCGTCGGCGTGCTGCGCGGCCTGCGCGAGCGCGTCGCCGACGCGGCGGGCCTCGTCGAGGACGGCACGGCGCTCGGCGTGAAGGCGGAGGTCGTCGGTCGTGACGTCGATCTGTCGCGCTTCGCGCCCGCGCCCGATCCGACGCGCGACGTCGACGGCGCGACTGATCTCGTGGACGAGGCGACCGACGCCGCGGCGCGCGCGCTCGGCTGGACGGGTCCGGAGGAGGCGCGCGCCTTCTTCGCTGCGCGCGGCAAGCGCGGGGTGCGCGAGCTGTCCGTCGCGGTGAAGCTCCCGCCGAAGCCCGCCTACTACAGCGACGCGATGAGCCTGCGCGTCGAGATCGATCGCGGCGACGTGTTCTACGAGACGCCCGGGCAGGCCGCGCTCGAGAGGAAGAAGCTCGCCGCGTTCCACGGCCCGTCGTTCGTCGTCTACGCCGACGTCGGCGACAAGAGCGTCGCGCTCATGCGCTGGGCGACGACGATCGGCGGCTGGAAGAAGGAGCGCGAGGACGACGGCACGTTCTCCTTCAAGTACAAGGAGAGCGACGTCGGCGACCGCGTGTGGCGCCAAGTCATCGCCGCGCCGGCGTGGATGCCGCCCGACTCGACGCCCGAGACCGACCTCCTCCACGAGGGCAAGGACGGCACGTTCGCGCTGAAGCGCGCGCTCATCCAGCCGGGCTACGGCAACGCGTACGGCCTCGTCATGCTCCCGCACGAGGAGGTCGTCGTGCACGGCAACAAGACCACGTACGCGGACCACGGCATCCGCACCCACGGATCGGTCGACTACGCGTCGATCCAGCGCGGCGAGAGCCACGGCTGCCACCGCCTCTACAACCAGCTCGCGCTCCGCCTCAGCGGCTTCTTGCTCGAGCACCACGCGTACACGACGCGCGGCAAGATGGCGGCGGGCTACCACCGCTCGCTCTCGTGGAGCGGCCAGGTGGTCGACGTCGACGTGCCGACGCGCGGCTACAGCTACGAGCTCGTCCCGCCGATCCCCGTGCGCGTGCTCACGGGTCACATCGCCGGCGCGGCGCAGCGCAGCCTCACGAGCGCGATCCCGATCAAATCGAGCGAGCCGAAGAAGGGCTGATCCCGGCCGGAACCAGGGAACATTTTGGAGCGCGCGGTGTCGCATCTGGTCCGATGCGGCTCGCGCGCTTCCTGGTTTTGTCCCTCGCGATCGCCTCGTGCGACGCCGCGCCGCAGCGGGACGCGATCGCTCCGCCGCGGCTGGCCGACGGCTTCGGCGCGCAGGCGGGGGGCAGCGTCGTCGTCGACTCGAGCGGCGCGTGGGCCTTCGCGGCGGACGCCGACGCGCACGCCGTCCGCGCGCTCGACCTCGCCACGCGGCGCGAGAGGCGGACCGACGTCGCCGGCGCGCCCGAGCAGATCGCGCTGCTCGACGCGCGTCGCATCGCCGTGACGCTGCGCGACAAAAACGAGGTCGTCGTCTACGCGGTCGGCGACGACGGCGCGCTCACGGCCGTCGCGGCGATCGACGTGCCGACCGATCCCTTCGGCCTCGCTCGCACGCCGTCCGGTGATCTCCTCGTGACGTCGGCGTTCGGTCGCCGCGTGAGCCTCGTCGACGTCGCGCGCGCGAAGGTCGCCTGGTCGCTGCCGACGCAGAGGGAGCCGCGCGGCGTCGTCGTCACGGCGGACGGCGCGCGCGCGTTCGTGAGCCACCTCGTCGGCGACGTCGCGACCGTCGTCGAGCTGGCGGGCGACACGCCGCGCCTGCACACGCTCTCGGGCCTCGGCGGCCTGCACAGGAACCGGCTCGACGGCGCGGTCCGCTCGGGGACGCTGCACCCGGTGCCCGCGCTCGGCTACGCGGTCGCCCTCTCGCCGAGCGGCGCGCGCGTGTTCTTCCCGCACGTCGTCGAGCAGAACGGCGCGACGGCGCAGGTCGTCCCCGGCTCGTACGGAGGCGTGCCCGAGGAGGACGACACGAGCGTCGCGTCGGTGTCCGTCGTGTCGGCGGCGGCGCCGGCGGTGCTCGGCGCAGGCGACGCGCCCTCCCACGCGGCGAGCCCCCTGCATGGCTCGAACACGCCCGCGCCGACCGCTGCGGTCTCGCGTCAAGCGCGCGCCGCGGTCGCCGTCGGTGATCGGCTGTACGTCACGTCGCTCGGCACCGACGACGTGGTCGCCCTCGACGCGCGCGCGATCGACCCCGCGACGGCGCCGCTCGACGCGCTCCCCGTATGCGCCGGGCCGACGGGCATCGCGGCGCTCCCCGGTCGCGACGAGCTCGTCGTGTGGTGCCAGTTCGACGCCGAGTTCGCGCTCGTCGACGTCGCCGATCGCAGCGTGACGCTCGTGCGCGCGGCCGACGGAGACCGCGGCGCGTCGCTCTCGGCGACGGCGGCGGCGGGACGCAAGCTGTTCCACGCCGAGGGCGATCGGCGCATCTCGCGCGACGGCCGCGCGTGCGCGGGCTGTCACCCCGAGGGCCGCGACGACGGCGTCGTGTGGAAGCTCGGCGAGGGCCCGCGCCAGACGCCGACGCTCGTCGGCCGCGTGGCGCACGGCCCGTTCGGCTGGCGCGCGAAGCACGCGGTGCTCGAGGACAACATCGCGGAGACGATCGGCCGGCTCGGCGGCCGCGGGCTGCCCAAGGGCGAGCTCGCCGAGCTCGCGACGTTCCTCCGCGAAGGCCTCGTCGCGCCGCGCCGCGCGCCCGTCGTCGACACGCCCGAGATCGCCCGGGGCCGCGCGCTGTTCACGGACGCGAAGGTCGGCTGCTCGAGCTGTCACGCGG
>DASYCF010000483.1:0-4499 GCA_036500365.1 Byssovorax sp. | reverse complement strand
CGGGCCGAAGGCCGTGCTCGAGGACGTGTCGTTCGACGTCCAGGATGGGGAGGTCTTCTTCATCATCGGCCAGAGCGGCGTCGGGAAGAGCGTGCTCATCAAGCACCTGATCGGCCTGCTCTACCCGGACGGCGGCGAGATCTGGCTCGACGGCGAGGAGGTCAGCCGCTTCGACGAGGAGCAGATGTACCCCGTGCGGATGAAGTGCGCGATGGTGTTCCAGCACTCGACGCTCTTCGACTCGCTGACCTGCGCGGAGAACGTGGCGCTCCCGCTCCGGAAGCACAAAGGGCTGAAGCAGAAGGAGGCGCTCGCCGAGGCGCAGAAGCGGCTCGAGCAGGTGCACATGCACGAGTTCGGGACGCGCTACCCGCCGGAGCTCGGCGACGGCATGCGCAAGCGCGTCGCGATCGCGCGCGCGCTCACGCTCGAGCCCCAATATGTCTTGTTCGACGAGCCGACGACGAGCCTCGACCCGGTGAGCGCGCGGCGCGTGGACCGCTTGATCCGCGAGCTGTCCGACACGCTCGGCGTCACGAGCGTGGTCGTGAGCCACGACCTCGTGTCCATTTTTTCGATATCTGACCGGATCGTGATGCTCTACAAGGGCGTCGTCCGATTGCTGGGTAGTCAAACGGACTTCCAACGGTCCCCTGATGCGATCGTTCAACAGTTCATCAACGGTCGCGCAGACGGCCCGATCGATTGAGGTCGATGCTGCGACCTCGCTCGCATGTCATTGAAATAATGGGCGCAACGGGGTCCCTTCCATCATGACATCCGCCGCCTGCAAGAAACTTGGCCCGGGTCGGGCGGGCGTGGTCTTGGTCGCGGCATGCCGGGCATCTCCGAGACGTGCAGCGTGTGCACCGCCGCGTTCGACGTGCAGTTCCGCTATCAGATGGAGGAGCGCGACGGCGGCTTCTCGTTCTACTGCTCTCAGCGCTGCCTCGAGAAGAGCCAGCTCGCCGGGGGCGACGCCGAGGGCGGCACCGCGACGTGCGACGCGTGCGCGAAGCGCTTCCGACCGGACCTCGCCGCGCAGGTGCTGTACCTCGGCGGAAAGCGTCGGTACGCGTGCTCGCTCGACTGCCGCGGGCAGCTCCAGCGCGAGGCGAGCGGCGCGCGGCTCGGCGACATCGCCGCCGCCCCGCCGCCGACGCCGGCCGTCGCCGAGCCCGCGCCGCTGCCCGGCGCGATCGTCGCTCCGCCGCCTCCCGCGTCGCGTCGCGGCGCCGTCGACGCGCGCCCGCCTTCGTCCGCGCGCTCGGGCACGCGCGAGGTCGTCGCGCCCGTGTCCGTCGCGTCGCGCGCGCAGCCGAACGAGAAGGGCACGCCGCGCACGATCGCCGTGTTCAACCACAAGGGCGGCACCGGCAAGACCACGACCGCCGTCACCATCGCCGCCGGCCTCGCCCAGCGCGGCAAGCGCGTGCTCCTCGTCGACACCGACGCGCAGGGCAACGTCGCCGTGTCGCTCGGCGCCGCCTGCGATCGCACGCTCTACCACGTGCTCGTCATGGGCCTCCGCGTCGCCGACGCCGCGCGGCCCGTGCGTCCGAACCTCGATCTTCTGCCGTCGAACGAGACGCTCGCCGCCGCGGAGCTCTACCTCGCGGGGCGACAGAACCGCGACCGCGTGCTGTCCGATCGGCTCGCGCAGGGGTCGGCCGGCTACGACTACGTGGTGCTCGACTGCTCGCCGAGCCTGTCGCTCATGAACCAGAACGCGCTCGTCTTCGCGGACAGCGTGCTCGTGCCGGTCGCGTGCGACTACCTCTCGCTCGTCGGCGTGCGGCAGGTCATCAAGACGGTCAAGAACGTGAACGCGCTCTTGCATCACCCGGTGCAGATCTGGGGCGTGCTCCCGACGTTCTACGACGCGCGCGCGAACATCTGTCGCGAGGCCGTGACGACGCTGAAGTCGCACTTCGGCGACCGGTGCCTCGCGCCCGTGCGCGCCGCGATCAAGGTCAAGGAGGCGCCGGCGCAGGGGCAGACGCTCTTCGAGTACGCGGCCGGCTCGAACGCGGCCGACGACTACGCCGCCGTGGTCGACGCGATCGTCGAAGCGCGCGCGGGCAAGGCGCCTCGCGCGGCGACCGAGCCGGCGCGCCGCGACGCCACCGCCCAGGGAGCCTCGGCCAGCGCATGAACGACGATCACGGAGCCGCCATGAAGACCGACCACGACTACGCAGCCTCGGCCCGCGACGTCCTCGATCGCGACGAGGTGGAGGGCGTGCTCTCGGGCGCGTTCTACGTCGACCCGCCGCGCCGCGGCCGCCAGGGGCGCCCGCCTGCGCCGCGCCCCGAGCACTACAAGGTCATCTGCATCTCGATGTACACGGGCGATCTCGATCGGCTCGACGAGATGGTCGACGGGCTCAAGGCGCGCGGCTTGACGAAGGCGAACCGGAGCGCGCTCATCCGCCACGCGCTGAGCCAGGTCGACCTCGACAAGGTGCCGCGCGGCATGTGACGCGGCGCTCCGCCGTCTGGTAAAAGTGGGCGATGGCGCTCCGAAATCTGTCGGTCCAGCAGATGGTCGGCTTCACGGCGGGTCTGCTGGAGAAGGGCAAGCCCGCGCGCAAGGCGCTCGAGCACGACAAGGCGACCAAGGGCCTGCTCGAGTCGCTCGAGGCCGCGCACGCCGAGCTGGTCGGCACGCGCGAGACGGGGCCGTCGACCGCGCTGACGGCGAACCTCAAGAAGATCCAGACCGACCAGGCCGCGCACGACGACGTGCACGACGGGCTCGCGCGCGGCGCGTTCCACGTGCTCACGGGCCTCGCCGAGATCGCGCGCGCCCGCGGCGGCGACGACCGCACGCGCGAGCTCCTCGATCTGCGCGACTCGCTGTTCCCGCAGGGCCTCCAGGTCATCAAGGACACGTACGCGGACGAGGCGAGCGAGGCCGTCCGCGTGGCGGCGAACCTCACCAAGGCGCAGAAGAAGTCCCTCGGCGCGCTGCCGACGATCGACGGTCGCACGCTCCTCGACGAGGTGCAGGGTCGCTTCGACGCCGCGGGCGCGCTCGGCGACCTCGAGCAAGACAAGCGCGACGTCGAGACGCAGCTCGCGAAGAAGACGGGCGTCGTCACCGCGGGCGACGTGCTCGCCGCGCAGCGCAGGTGGATGCGCGCCGTCAAGGCGCTCGTGTCGGTCATCGACGCGGTCCGAGCGCCGGACCCCGCGCTCGCCGAGCTCGTCGTCGCTCCGCTCGCCGCCCTCGAGGAGGCGGGAGACCGCCGTTCGAAGAAGAAGAAAACCAAGAAGGAGAGCGGCGATCCGCCGGGAACGCCCGACGACGCGTAGCCGCGTGCGCGCGCCCGCTGGGGCACAGAAACGTGCGCCGCGATGGATGCGCCCGCCCGCCGCTTCGTGTAAGGGATTTTGCGGGCCTCGAGCCGAAAACGTGCTCGCCCGTCGCCCGCTCCTGCGGCGCGGGGCGCGGGCCGCCTCTGCCCCGTATCACCTTCGAAGTCTCGGCATGATCTCCTCATGAGCACGGTGTCCCGTCGAACGAGCGGGCCCCCCGATGGCCCGCCGCCGTACGCCGCGGCCGAGGCAGACGGAGAGGCCCTCGCCGAGCCCACCGGCGAGCGGAGCTCCACGCGGCCGGTCGCTCGAGGCGGCGTCGTCGCGGCGCTCCCGCGGGTCTTCTGCGGCCACGACCTGCTCCTCCTCGGCTACCTCGTCGTGCTGTCATGCCTCGTCGCGACGGCGCCGGCCGGGCCGGACCGCTCGTCGTGCGCGCGGCAGATCCTGTCGTGCCTCGCCATCGTGCTCGTCGGCTGCCTCGCGCGCGGCACGCCCGCGCTGCCTCCGCTGGTCCGCTCGGTCGTGTACCGCGTCGCGCTCGCGGGGGTCCTGCTCTGGGACTACCTGATGCTCCGCGAGGTGCTGCCGCTCCTCCGGCCCGACTCGGTGGACGACACGCTCCGCGCGATCGACGTGCGCCTCTTCGGCTTCGAGCCCGCGCTCTGGCTCGAGCGCTTCAACCAGCGGCCGATCGTCGAGTGGTTCTCGTTCTTCTACTTCAGCTACTTCTTCATGGCCGGCACGTACCTGCTCGCGGTCGTCTGGATCTCGAAGCTCGGCCGCGCGACGCAAGAGTTCGCGATGGGCACGCTCATCGTCTTCAGCATCGGCGAGCTCGGCTACGTCGCGGTGCCGGCGTACGGGCCGATCCGTCACCTCGCGTCGATTTATCACGCGCCAGTGAACGGCGGCTTCTTCTGGGGCTGCGTGTCGGCCACGGTCGAGGCGGGGAGCGCGATGAAGGACGTGTTCCCGTCGCTGCACACGGCGGTGCCGACCTGGTTCACGCTCTACGCCCTGCGCCGGGCGCGCTTCGACAAGCGCTGGGTCTGGCCCGCGCGCGTGACCGGCTTCTTCGCGGCGAACATCGTCGTCTCGACGCTGCTCCTCCGCTGGCACTACGCGATCGACGTGATCGCGGGGCTCGCGCTCGCGTGCGTCGCGGGCTTCGGCGGT
>DASYCF010000482.1:0-5109 GCA_036500365.1 Byssovorax sp. | reverse complement strand
TTTCGAGCCGATCCAGGGCGTCCACCCCGTCGTAACGTTCGAGGCCGAGAAGCTCCCGCAGACCGCCGGCGTCTCGCTCGAGGCGTGGGCGGCGCTCTGTTGGTTCTTCGCGCCGCACGCCGACATTCGCATCGATTTCGTCCAGCAATGGGTCTCGACCGGCACGACGCACACGCCGGGCGCGGCGCTCTTGCCCCAGCTTCACGTCTATCTTTGAGGTCCGCCGTGACGAAGCATCTCTCGCTGTTCGCCGGAGCCGCCCTCGCGGCCGCCACGCTCGCCGTCGCCCCCTCCGCGCGCGCGACGATGGAGTTCCCCGGGTTGATCCAGACGGACCTCCAGCTCACGTACACGCCCCAGTGCTCGCTCTGCCACCCGAACAACGTCACGGGGCCCGGCACCGCGCAGCAGCCGTTCGCCGAGAGCATGAAGGCTGCGGGCCTCGCGCCGTACGACGACGCGTCGCTCAACGCGGCGCTCCTCGCGCTGCAGAGCGCCATGACCGACAGCGACGGCGACGGCGTGTCGGACATCGACGAGCTCCTCGCGGGCACGGATCCGAACGGCGCCGGAGCGATCCTCGTTCCGACGTACGGCTGCGGCGCCCGCATCGCGCCCACGTCCGACGGCGCAGACGGCGTGGCCGCGTTCGTGACCGCCGCGCTGCTGGCCCTCTCGGCGCGGCGCAAGAAGCGCCGCCGCTAGGCGCACGCTCAAAGCCTCCCGCGGCGCACGTCCACGAGCCACGCCTCGAGGTCGTCGGCGCCGCCGGGGTCGACAGGCAACGGCGACGTCCGCTCGGCCGCGTCGAGCGCCTCGAACGCGCGCGCGAGCTCTCCGCGCCAGCGCGCGAGCTCGTCACCCGCGAGCGGCGTCTGCTCACCGGCGCGCTTTCGCTCCACGAGCTGGCGCGCCGCGCCGAGGCCGCGCGCGTCGAGCAGCTCGTTCACGTCCGTCACGAGCTCCGCCGTCGCGAGCAGGTGCGCGCCGGTCAGCGTGGTGCGGAGCACGTAGAGGACGCGCTTCGCGGTCGGCTTGCGCTCGGCTTCAGCGAGCTGGCTCGTCGCGAAGCCGCGGTAGTGGCGGTGCACGCGGCGCGAGAGCGAGGCCGTCACGAGCGGCCGCAGCGCCTCGAGCAGGGGCGAGGCGGCGAGCGGCGTCGCCCCGAGGACCCGCTCGATGAAGTTCCCGTTGCCGGCGAGCACGCCTCGCAGCGCGTGACCGATCTCGTTCGACGTGTAGTCGATCTCGACCCCATCGAGGATCTCGGCTCGATCGAACGTCGGCCTGTGCTCGCGGAGGCCGACGATCTCGCGCGTCGGCGCCGCGTGGATCGCCTTGAGGTCGAGGTCGCTGTCGGGCGAAGGAAAGCCGTACGCGTGGGCGCCGCTCAAGTAGACGACGACGTGCTCGCGCCGCGCGGACTCCTCGGCGACGACGCGCGCGCCGACGTCGCGCTGGTGCGCGGTGAGCAGATCGTGCGCCTTCACCCGTCGTCCCACACGACCGGTGGCGGCGCCGGCGCGTCGACGCCGAACGGGCCGCTGGCGCCCTCGACGTGACGACGCGCGAGCTCGCCGCCGACGCGGCGCAGCAGCGCGTCGGCGCGAGCGACGTCGGGGCGTGCAGGGAGCTTCGTGACGGCGCGCGCGGCGTCGAGCTCGAGCGCGAGCGCCTCGGCCTCGGCGAGCACGTCGTCGAGCGGCACGTCGCCGCGCTTGATCTCGAGCAGACGCGACCGCAGCGCGCCGCGTGCTTCCAGCTCGGGCGCGCCTGTCGTGAGCCACCCCGTCGCAGCCGCGAGCAGCCGCAGGAGGTTGTACGCGTTCTTCGGACGCAGCTCGCGCGGGAGGTCGAACGCTCGCGCCCCGCCCCGCGCGAACGAGACGAGCGCCGTGAAATCGCTGGACGCGAGGAGCCCCTGATCGGCGAGCGATCGGTAGAGCTGCTTCACGTACTCCTTTGCCTGGTGCACGGCGTCGACGCGCGAAGGCGCGGGGCGACCGCTCGCGTCGGCGAGGCGCTCGGCAACGGCGTCGAGGGTGAGCTCAGGGTCGTCGCGGAGCCACGCGAGCAAGACGGCGCGGTGGTCGGCGAGGCGCTGGCTCTGCGCGAGCCGACGGAGCTGCGAGATGGCGTAGCGGCCGAAGCTCCCGTGGATCTCGACGGACACGAACGCGTCCCTCGCCTCGAGGAACCACGCGCCGATCTCGTCGGTCGCGGTGACGCCGCGGACGAAGAGCATCTCGAGCGTGTTCGGGTCCGCGCGCAGCGCCTGGCGCACGGCCTTGGCGACGCTCCAGTACGTCGCGCTCCCGTCGGCGCTGACGCGATCCTCGGGCGGCGCGACGAGGCCGGTCGTCCATGGGAGCGGCAGCGCGAAGACGCCGCGTCGATCGACGTCGGACCCTTCGTCGGCGAGGCCCCACGCGCGCGAGCCGACGGTCGCCTCGAGCACGACGCACGGCGCGAGCGCGGTCCACGTCGCCTCGCGGCGCACGGCGTATGCAGCCTGGCCAGCGCGTCGCGGCGTGAGCTCGGCGCGGGCGAAGCGCAGCGTGCCGACGCCGACGATCGCGACGTCGATCCGGTCGCCCGCGCCGCCGACGACGCGACCGATCGATCCCTGAGGGACGACGCGCTCGCCGATCACGCGATCGACGCCGGTGATCACCTCGGTGCCGTGCGGCGGCGGAGCCGCGCGGCGATCGAGCTCGGCGAGGCGCTTGACGCGGAGATCCACGGCGGCATCGTCGCACGCCGGGCGACGCTCAGCTCGCCGACGCGCGCGACTTGCGCCAGGCTCGGAGCGTGGTCGCCACTGCATCGGGCGTGAAGCCGAGCTCCTTCTGGATGACCTTGTCGGGCGCGGAGTGGCCGAAATGATCGAGGCCGATGACCGCGCCGTCGAGGCCGACGACGCCCCTCCACGGCTCGGTCACGCCGATCTCGATCGCGGCGCGCGGCAGGCCCTTCGGGAGGACGCGCTCCTTGTACGCGTCGTCCTGGCGCTCGAACGCGTTCCAGCACGGCGCCGACACGACACGCACGCGCTCACCCTGCGCGTCGAGGATCTTCTTCGCGGCGATGGCCACCTCGACCTCGCTGCCGGTGGCGATGACGGCGAACGTCGGGTCCTTCGCGTCGGCGAGCACGTACGCGCCCTTCAGCATGTCGACCTGATCGAAGCCGCCCTCGCGCGGGATGTTCGCGAGCGTCTGGCGCGAGAGCGCGAGCACGGTCGGCCCGTCGGTGCGCGTGATCGCGTGCGTCCACGCGGCGGCGCACTCGAGGGCGTCGCACGGCCGCACGTAGTCGCAGTTCGGGATGAGGCGCAGCGCCCAGTGGTGCTCGACGGGCTGGTGCGTCGGCCCGTCCTCGCCGAGGTACACGCTGTCGTGCGTGAACACGAAGATCGCGTGCAGGTGCGAGAGCGCGGCGAGCCGGATCGCGGGGCGCATGTAGTCGCTGAAGATGAGGAACGTCGAGCCGAACGGGATCCACGCGTCGCCCGCGGCGACGCCGTTCACGAAGGCGCCCATCGCGTGCTCGCGGATGCCGAAGTGCACGTTGCGCCCGCTGAAGTCGCCCTTCGCGAGCGCGCCCGAGCCCTCGATGTACGTCTTGGTCGAGGGGTTGAGGTCGGCCGAGCCGCCCATGAGCGACGGCACGAGCGCGGCGAGGCGCTGCTCGATCACGCCAGCCTGCGCGCGCGTCGCGGCGTCCTTCGCGGGCGCGACCTTGACGAGCTCGCTCAGGAGATCGGCCGGCACCGCGCGCTTCATCAGCCTCGCGTAGAGATCGGCCTTGTCGCCGCCGGCCTTCGTGAGATCGGCCTCGCGCGCGCGCCAGCCCGCGTGCTCCTTCTTGCCGTCCTCGGCGCGCTCCTTGAAGAGCGCGTAGACCTCGGGGGGCACGAGGAAGGTCGGCTCGAGCGGCCAGCCGTAGTGCTCCTTCGTCGCCTTCATCGCGGCGGCGCCGAGCGGCTCGCCGTGGGCCTTGCTCGAGTCCTGCTTGGGCGAGCCGACGCCGATGTGCGTGCGCGCCACGATGAGGTGCGGCTTGCCCTTCGTCGTCGTCGCCGTCTCGAGCGCCGCGCGGATCTGCTCGGCGTTCGCGCCGTCGATGTGCTGCACGTGCCAGCCGTACGCCTCGTAGCGCTTGCCGACGTCCTCCGAGAAGGCGAGGTCGGTCTTGCCGTCGATCGTGATGTGGTTGTCGTCGTAGAAGAAGACGATGTTGTCGAGGCCGAGGTGCGCGGCGAGGCTCGCGGACTCGCCGCTGATGCCCTCCATCATGTCGCCGTCGCTCGCGATGCCGAAGACGCGGCCGCCGAAGAGCTCGTCGCCGAACCGCGCCGCGAGCATCTTGAGCGACGCGGCGACGCCCGCCGCGTTCGAGATGCCCTGTCCGAGCGGACCGGTCGTCACCTCGACGCCCGGGGTCATGTGGCTCTCGGGGTGCCCCGGCGTCTTCGACCCCCACTGCCGGAACTGCTTGAGCTGCTCCATCGGCAGGTCGTAGCCGCTCAGGTGCAGCATCGAGTACAGCAGCATCGACGCGTGCCCGCACGAGAGGATGAAGCGATCGCGCCCCGGCCACTTCGGATCCGTCGGGTCGTAGCGGAGCTCGCGCGTCCAGATCTCGAACGCGATCTGCGCGAGCGCCATCGGCGTGCCCGGGTGCCCCGAGTTCGCCTTCTCGACGCCGTCGATCGACAGCATCTGGATCGTCTCGACCGCCTTCGTGACGAGCTTCGGATCGTACGTGCGCATGACCGCACGTCTTAGGCGAGCCACCGCCTCGAAGGAAGCGCTGACGGAGCGAGGCGAGGTCTGAGGATGGGCTGCTCGCGGCCCCACCGTCGATCAGCTGACGACGGCCTGGATCGGCGGCGGCGGCTGCGAGAACGCCTTCGTGTCCGCGACGGGCGGCGAGAGCTCCGCCCAGCCGCGGTGCGCGGCGAGCAGGTTGAAGCGGCGCGTGAGCCAGCCGGGGATGACGAGCGCGTACGTGCGCGCGAGGCGCTTGGGATCGTCGAGCGTGCGCAGCATGGCCTCGTACGTCGCGACGCCGTACGTCGCCTTGAACGCCTCGGCTTGCTCGGGG
>DASYCF010000481.1:0-3910 GCA_036500365.1 Byssovorax sp. | reverse complement strand
CCGGCGTCCCACCCGCTCGTCGCCGCGGCGAGCACGGGCGCTGGCTCGCGCGTGAAGTGGTGACCGTCGCCGCGCGCGAGGCCCACGCCGCCCTCGCCCGCGTAGTAGAGGAACACCTCGTCGCCCATGCGCACGGCGTCGGGCGCGCCGATCGTGCCGCCCTCCCACGCCGCGCTCGCGCTGAGCACGACCTCCGACGCGTTCGCGAACGATCGCCCGTCGAGCGCGTCGTACCGCTCGATCGCCGTCGGCGGATCGGTCGGGTCGGCGACGGGCCCGGTGCCGCGCGGGTTCGACGCGAAGAAGCCCGCGACGCTCAGCGTGGTCGGATCGCCGTCGAGATCGAGGACGAAGCCGTCACGCGAGAGATCGTTGAGATCCTCGAGCGCGTTCGGCGCCGCGCGCGAGTTGCCGATCTCGCCGGAGACCGTCGCGCGGAACGGCCCGGCCGACGCGTTCGGCAGCGCGTCGCCCCCGCCGGGGCTCTCCGCAAGCGTGGCGCAGCCGACGACGAGCACGAGCGGGAAGAGGAGCAGAGCGCGCATGTCAGAACCTCGCCGAGAGCGTGGCGCCGCCGCCGATCATGTCGCCGCTCGCCTTGTAGTCACCGACGAAATCCGCCGCGCTCGTCTTCTGCGTGACGCGCTCGGGCAGGATCGACAGCTGCGCGTGCGCGTCGACGGCGATGGTGCCGGGCATCCACGACGCGACGCCGTGGAGCTCGATCCCGAGGCCTGCGGAGACGGTGTGGCGGTCGGCGTCGACGAAGTTCGTCGTGCCCGTCTGCGGCGGCACGGGCGACGCCTCGAACACGTAGCCGGCGCGGAGCGGGATCTCGATCATGCGCGTCGGCGCACCCGTGCCCTTCACCGTGCGCGCGGGGCCGAACGCCGGCAGCACGTACTCGACGCCAATGCGCGGCACGAAGCGGTTCGCGAAGCTCGGCGGCACGACGGCCGTCGGCTTCGGCTGCGGCGGGATCTGCACGTTGAGCCCCGGCGGCACCGTGACCTCGAGATCCGCGTTCGTCTGCGCCGTCGGGCTCTCGTACGCGGCCCAGTTCACGAACGTGAGGTCGAAGTTCACCTTGAGCCGCTCGATCTTCTGGAAGCTCGCGCCGAGCACGACCTGCTGCGGCAAGAACGCGTCGATCGTCGTCGACGACAGCACGTACGAGAGCGGCACCATGAGCCCACCGAGGCTGATGTTGCCCTCGAGGTCGGCGGCGATCGAGAGGTGGAGCTTCGTCTCGCCGCGGTAGACGAGCGCGAGGTAGCCGAGCGATCCGACCTTCACGCGCGCGCCGACCTCGGGGTAGCGCACCGCGGTGAGATCGGCGTCGACCTCGTGGTGCAGGTCGGAGTCGTACGGGCTCTCGATGTCGGCCGTGCCCTTGATGCCGAACTTGCCCTGCGTCGCGGCGAGGAACGCGGCGCCGCCGCCGACCTCGAGCCACGAGACGGGCTTCACCGCGAGGTTCGCCGCGAGGAACAGGATGCCCGAGCGACCGTCGTAGAGCGCCCAGCGCGGCGTCTCCTGCTTGATCGCCTTGATGCTCGAGAGCCCGCTGTCGGGCAGGAACGTGCCGATGCCGAACGCGAACGGCACGCCGAGGATCTTCCCCGGCGCGACGAGCCCGCCGACGATGCCGTGCATCGCGTCGACGTCGTTGTCCTGCCCGTCGATGCGCAGGTGGTTCGCCGCGTACGTGTAGCCGATCGCGATCTCGAGCCCCGGCGCCGACGCGAGCGCGCCCGGGTTGTAGTAGTTGCCCGAGAAATCCGCCGCGTCGGCCGCGACGGCGCCGCCCATCGCCGCGGCGCGCGAGCCGAGGCCGTACGTGTCCGCCTCGTTCGCGAGCGCGACATGCGCGAGGGTGAGCGCGAGCGCCGAGGCGCCGATCGAAGCGACCGCGCGCCGCATCAGAAGCGCACCCCCAGCGTGACGCCCATCGCGCCGATCGCGCCGCCGGTCGAGACGCTCGGGTAGCCGGGGCTGCCCGGCGCGACCGTCGCGTCCTTCGTGTGCGTGCGCGGCAGCGCGATCTGCGCCTGCGTGAACCAGTCGAGCTGAATCGGCGGCAGCGGCGCCGCGAGCCGCAGGCCGTAGCCGACGCTGAGCCCGACGCGCGAGTTGTCGAAGAGGTTCGACGTGCCCGTCTGCTCGGGCGCGGGCGTCGGCTCGAAGAACGCGCCCGCGCGGAGCGCCATCGTCGCGCCGCGCCGCGCCTCGACCACGCGCTCGCCGCCGACGTAGGGCGTCACCGTGTCGTGATAGTTCGGCGAGGGCAGCGGCGCCTGGTTGCAGTCGCCCGTGAACGGCATGCCCGTCGTCGGGTCGGTCGTCGGGCACTGCACGGTCGCCTCGAGCTGCCCCGGGTACGCCGACCAGTGCTTGTACGTCGCGCCGATCGCCGCGCGCCACGGCCCGCGCACGCGCGCGACCTCGAGCGCGATCTGCCACGGGTCGTACTGCGGCACGCCCGCGATGTTCAGCGGCGGAACGGTGATCGTGCCGAGGTCCGACACGTTGATGACGACGTTGAACCGACCGACGAGCTCGCCGCGGAAGGTGGCGCCGACGCGGTAGTTCTTTCCGACGTCGACGCTGGCGCCGAAGATCGGGCCGTAGCTCGCGACGAGCGTGTCCTCGACCACCGTGCCGATGTGGCCCGACGCGTCGGTCCCGACGTCGACCGAGCCCGTGAGCGCGGCGAGCGCGGCGAACCCGCCGCCGATGCGCACGCCGTAGCCGACGTCGATGCCGATCCCTGCCTGCACGGCGACCGACTGCGTGCGGTCCGGCAGGAGGAAGCGCGGCGTCTCGTCGTAGAGGATGCGCCCGCGCACGACGAGATCGAACGGCGTGAAGAAGCCGACGCCGAGCGCGATGCGGTCCTTCAGGATCCCCTCGAACGGGAGCGGCACCGTCGCGCCGATGACGGCGCCGTGCAGCGGCTCCTGCGGCATGAGGCCGTTCGCGTGCAGGTCGAACAGCGCGCCCGTGAGGCCGATGGTGAGCGTGCGCTCGCGCTCGAGCGACAGCAGCGCCGGGTTCGAATACACGGCCTCGTACCCCTCGCCGATCGCGGCGCCCGCGCGGCCCATCGCGCTCGAGCGCGCGCCGAAGCCGAACACGTCCTCGGGCGAGGCGAGCACACGCGGCGCCACGAGCAACGCGGCGAGCGCGAGCGCGGCGCATGCCGTCGAGGGACCGCTCCGCGCCAGCATCGGGGGGATACTACCCGGGTCTGGCTCGGGCGCGGGCGCGGGCTCGGGTTCGGGTTCGGGTGCGGGCTCGGGCTCGGGCTCGGGGGCGGGCTCGGGCTCGGGTACGGGCTCGGGTGCGGGCTCGGGCTCGGGTGCGGGTACGGGCTCGGGTGCGGGCTCGGGCTCGGGCTCCGATGGGTCAAGTCGTGCCACCGATGCGCGAGTGACGCGTCAGCCGTGCGAGTCGTTGTGGTGGATCCGCGTCTGGCTGATGCCGGGCGTTCGCCCGGCCCGCCGTCGGCGATTGAAAAGTGACGGCCGCATGCGCTGGCTGCGCAGTCGGAAGCGGAGAGTGGATGGCATAAGACCACGAGTGGCCGGGATCGGTTCGGGTTCGGGTTCGGGCTTCGGCCTGGCTATGCGGGGCGGCCGGGGATTTCGAGCGGATGAATCAAGCCGTGGCGGCGCCAGCCGGTGCGGAGTAGCCACGTCGAGGCGCGCGTGATGGTCGTACACCACGGCCCTCGTGTGGGCGGGCGGGGCGTCGTCCAACCCTCGAAGCAGGGGCTCGAGGAGCAGGCGTCGAGGGCGCTCGAGAGCTGCTCGTGTCGGCCGGCGGCGTGGTGACGCGCGTTGAGGAGCACGTATGCGAGCGCGTTGCGCGTTTGCCGAGGGGCGCGAAGCGGCACGGCGTGATAGCG
>DASYCF010000480.1:0-18780 GCA_036500365.1 Byssovorax sp. | reverse complement strand
ACCGGGCGGGGGTCCCGGCGGCGCGCGGAACACGACCGATTGCCTCGTCGTGATCTACACGAAGGAGCCGACGCTCCTCGGGAAGCGCTTCGTCCTCGAGCACAACCCGACGCGCGTCGGTCGCGGCGCCGACAATCACATCGTCCTCGACGGCGACTCGGTCTCGCGCCGCCACGCCCACTTCGAGCAGCGCCAGACCAGCTGGCTCGTCGTCGACGACGGCTCGACCAACGGCACCTACTGCAACGACGAACAGATCTCGCGCGAGGTCGTCTTGAAGAACGGCGACCGGGTGAAGATCGGTCCGACGATCTTCAAGTTCTTGAGCGGCGCCGACGTCGAAGCGCAGTACCACGAAGAGATCTATCGGATGACCATCATCGATGGTCTCACCCAGATTCACAACAAGCGCTACCTCTTCGAGGCGCTCGAGCGCGAGATCATCCGCGGCCGCCGCCACGAGCGCGACCTCGCGATCTTGATGTTCGACATCGACCACTTCAAGCGCATCAACGACGTGCACGGCCACCTCGCCGGCGACTTCGTGTTGAAGGAGCTCGCGCGCATCGTGCAGGCGCGCATCCGCCGCGACGAGGTGTTCGCGCGCTACGGCGGCGAGGAGTTCGCCATCATCCTGCCCGAGACGAGCCTCGAGGGCGCCGGCCAGCTCGGCGAGACGCTGCGGCAGAAGGTGATGGAGCACCTGTTCGTGTTCCAGGCCGACTCGATCCGCGTCACGATCAGCATCGGCGCGGCGATCCTCGCGGAGACCGATCGCTCCGCGAACGACCTCATCAAGCGCGCCGACGAGAAGCTCTATTTCGCGAAGAACTCGGGCCGGAACCGCGTCGCGATTTGATCTCGACGGGGTCGCGAGCGGCCCCGAAACCCCGACCTCGCTCGCCCGGTTCGAACATGCCCCTCAGCGAATTTCCGGCGCCCGTCGAGGAGCCGAGCGGAGACGAGGCGCCCCTCGTCAAGACGCGCCCGCCGGGGCCGATGTCGCGCGCCGCCGCGGCGCGGCTCGAGCGGGTCGAGTGCCCGTCGTTCGCGGCCCGACGCGACGTGCGCGCGACCGCGACCCGCGGCAGCGTCGTCGCCGAGCTCGGCGACGACCACGCGCCGATCGTCCTGAGCTCCGGCCGCGGCGCCAACCTCTTCGACGTCGACGGCAACCGGTACGTCGACCTCGCGGCCGGGTTCGGCTCGGTGCTGCTCGGCCACGGCTCGCCCGCGGTCACGCGCGCGATCGAGGCGCAGTCCGATCGGATCGTGCAGGGCCTCGGCGACGTGTACGTGGCCGATCCGAAGATCGCGCTCCTCGAGCGGCTCGTCGCGCTGCATCCGTCGAAGGGCGCGCGCGCGCTCGTCACGCAGAGCGGGAGCGACGCCGTCACCGCCGCGCTGAAGACCGCCGCGCTCGCCACGGGCAAGCCGGGCGTCGTCGCGTTCGAGGGCGCGTACCACGGGCTCGGCTATGGTCCGCTCGCGTCGTGTGGCCTGCGCGCGTCGTACCGCGAGCCCTTCGCCGCGCAGCTCAACGCGCACGCGCGCTTCGCGCCGTACCCGCGCGTCGACGCCGACGTGAAGCATTCGCTCGAGGTCGTCGAGGCCGCGCTCCGAGGTGGTGACGTCGGCGCCCTGCTCGTCGAGCCCGTGCTCGGCCGCGGCGGGTGCGTCGTGCCGCCGGCCGCGTTCCTGCCCGAGCTCGGCGCGCTCGCGAAGCGCCACGGCGCGCTCGTGATCGCCGACGAGATCTGGACCGGCCTCGGCCGCACGGGCTCGATGGTGCGATCGCGCGACGCCGGCCTCGAGGCGGACCTCCTGTGCTTCGGCAAGGGCCTCGGCGGCGGCCTGCCGATCTCGGCGTGCGTGGGCTCCGACGAGGTGATGCAGGCGTGGGCGCGCGGTGGCGAGGTCGTGCACACGTCGACGCACGCGGGCTGGCCGCTCGCCGCCGCGGCCGCGGTCGCCACGCTCGACGCTCTGCGCTTCCGCGGTCATGTCGCGCGCGCGGCCGAGGTCGGCGCGCGCTGGCTCGAGCTGCTTCGAAGCGAGCTCGGCGGCGCGGCCGGCGTGGTCGAGGCGCGCGGCGTCGGCCTCATGATCGGCGTCGAGCTCTACACGCCCGTCGCCGCGGCGAAGACCGCGGCGAGCTTGCTCGAGCTCGGCTACGTGGTGCTCACCGGCGGCGCGAAGGGCGAGACGCTCACGCTCACGCCGGCGCTCACGATCTCCGAGGAGCTCTTGTCGGGCTTCGCGCGCGCGCTCCGTCAAGCCGTGCCGTGAGCGACGACCTGCACGCGCGCGTCCTCGCGTTCGTCGACGCGTCGATGCGGGGCGAGACCGCCGAGTCGTTCGACGCGCTCGCGCTCGACGTCGCGCGGCGTCAGCGTCGGTGCGTGGCCCCGTTCGCGCGGCTCGTCGCGGCGCGCGGCGCGGATCTCGACGCGTCGACGAGCGCGGCCGCGATCCCCGCGCTGCCGACGGATGTGTTCCGCTTCGCGCGCGTCGCCGCACACCCGCCCGAGCTCGACGCGCGCGTCTTCCTCACGAGCGGCACGTCGCTCGGCGCGGAGGCGCGTGGCGAGCACGCGATGCGCACGACCTCGACGTACGAGGCGGTCGCGCGGGCGTGGGCCGATCGCATGCTGCTCGCGCGCACGAGCGCAGGCCTCGCCAGCGTGTCGCTCGTACCGTCGGCCTCCGCGGCGCCCGCGTCGTCGCTCTCGTTCATGGTCGACGCGTTTGCGCGCGCGCTCGACGCGCCGCGCACCTGGCACCTCGAGGGTGACCGGATCGCGACCCGCGACGGCGGGGTCGCGGCGATCGACGTCGACTCCGTCGCGAGGGCATGCGCGGAGCTGCGGACGATCGGTCGCCCCGCGATCGTGTTCGGCGCGTCGTTCTCCTTCGTGCACCTGCTCGACGCCGCACCTCCCGGCTCGCTCGCGCTGCCGTCCGGAAGCCGCGCGATGCAGACGGGCGGCTTCAAGGGCCGGGCGCGCGAGGTCGACGGCGAGGAGCTCCGCGCGTCCATCGCCGCCGCGTTCGCGCTTCCGATCGATCGCGTCATCGGCGAATACGGCATGACCGAGCTCTCGAGCCAGCTCTACGAGGGCTTGCTCGAAGGCGGCGCGCCCGGCGTGTACCGCGCGCCGCCGTGGCTCCGCGTCGAGGCCGTCGATCCGGTGACGCTCGCCGAGCTCCCGCGCGGCGAGGTCGGGCTCGCGCGCTTCGTCGACCTCGGCAACGTCGACTCGTGCGTCGCGATCCAGACCGCGGATCGCGTGCGCGTGCGCGGCGACGGCGGCGTCGAGCTCCTCGGCCGCGCGCCCGGCGCGGCGCCGCGAGGCTGCTCGATCGCGATCGACATGGCGCTCGAGCGAGGCCGCGCGTGAGCGTGCGCGCGCGTCGCGTCGCGCGCGTCCTCGCCGCCGCCGCCCGGATCGCCGACGCGGCCGATCCGCTCGGCGTCGAGGCGCGCGCGCGCCTCCGGTCGACGAGCGGGCTCTCGCGGCAGGGCGTCGAGCTCGCGCTGTCGGGGCACCTCGAGCGCGGCGCGACCGAGGGCGAGCTCGCCGCGTTTGCCGCGTCCGCCGCGTCGGCCCCGCGCTGTCACGTCGTCCTCGCCGCGAACGTGTGCACGGCCGGCGTCCGCGCGATCGCGTGGGCAGCCGCGACGTCGCCCGAGGTGCTCGTCCGACCGTCGCGCCGTGATCCGGTCGTCGCCGAGCTCCTCTGTCGCGCGCTGTCGACCGACGACGCGTTCGAAGGTCGGGTCGACCTCGTCGCGGAGGTCGCGCCGCGGGATCGGGACGAGCTCCACGTGTACGGGGGCGAGGACGCGATCGCCGCGTACGGCGCCTGGGCGGCGGCCGGCGTCGTCGTGCGAGCGCACGGGCCGGGGTTCGGCGTGGCGTACGTCGGGCCGCGGGGCGACGTGCGCGCCGCCGCGGAGGAGCTCGCGCGCGACGTCGTCCCGTTCGATCAGCGCGGATGCCTCTCGCCGCGCGTGGCCTTCGTGGACGGGGACGCGGCGCGGGTGGAGGCGTTCGCGGGCGCGCTCGCGGGCGCGCTCGAGGCGTGGCAGGAGCGCGTGCCGCGTGGCCCGATCGACGCGGACGTGGCGTCGGCGCTCGCGACCTACCGCGCCACGTTCGACGCCGTGGGCCTCGCGCTCGCAGGCGACGCGCACGTCGTCGGGGTCGACCCCGCGCCGCGCGCCCTCACGCTGGCGCCGCCCGCGCGCGCCGTACACGTGGTCGCCGCGTCGGCCGAGGCGGCGGCCGCGCTCCTCGGGCCGATCGCCGCGTCGATCACGATCCTGGGCGTCTGGCCGGACGATCACGACGCCGCGGCGCTCGCGCGGGGTTTCCGCTGCCGCGTCGCGGCGCTAGGGACGATGCAGCGCCCGCCGCTCGACGGCCCCGTCGATCTGCGCGCGCTCCCGAAAGGCCCCGCCTCGCCCCGATGACGTCGCCTCGCGCTCGCAAGAAGAAGCAGGATCCCAAGGTCGACGCGCGCGCCATCGCCGAGATCGCCGCGCACGTCCAGCGCGATCCCAGCCTCGATCGCGTCGTCGACTTCGTGAGCTTCGTCGCGAAGCCGATGCCCCTCTCGCTCCTGCTCGACGAGGCGCCCATCCGCATCGCCGCGATCGTCGGCGCGGACATCGCGTCGCTGTACCTGCTCGAGGGCGACGGCGGCGAGCTCGTCCTGCGCGGCAACGTCGGCTTCCCGCAGCGCGCCCGCGGCACGGTGCGCCTCGGCGTGGGCGAGGGCATCACCGGCATGGCCGTCGAGGCGATGCGCCCGATCAGCGTCGTGCGCGCCGCCGGCCACGAGCGCTACGTATCGTTCCCCGAGCTCGGCGAGGATCGCTTCCCCGTGTTCCTCGCGGTGCCGATCCTCGGCCCGCAGGGTCCGGTCGGCGCGCTCGTCGTCCAGCGCGCCGGGGACGAGGCGTTCGGGCCGCACGACGTGCGCCTCGCCGCCGCGCTCACCGCGCCGATCGCCGCGGGCATCCGCCACGCGCAGCTCCTCGACGAGCACCGTGTCAAGACGCACAGCCGGCGCGCGGGGGGCGGTACGCGCAAGATCACGCTCCCGGGCCTCCCGCTCGTGCACGGGCGCGCGCTCGGCGCCATCGCGGCGCTCCGTCGCCCGGCGTCGACGTCGAAGAAGCGCGGCACCGACGACGACCCGCGCCTGCTCCGCGCCGCGTTCGACGTCGCCGAGAAGGCCCTCTCCGCGCTCGCCGCGCGCGCCGAGAAGCTCGATCTGCGCGCCGACGCGAAGTTCCTGTCGAACTACCTGCTCATGGTCGGCGACGCGCGCCTGCGCGGTCGCTGCTACGAGCTCGTCGCGAGCGGGCAGAGCGTCGCGCAGGCGCTCGGCGGCGTGGCGCGGGAGGCGGCGCGCGCCGCGAACGGCATCGTCGGCGACCCGTTCATGCAGGACCGCGCGCGCGACATCGAGGATCTCTGCGACGCGCTGCTCATGCTCGCGTCGCCCGATCAGCGCGCCGAGCTCCCCTCGAAGGCGGTGCTGCTCGGCGATCAGCTCGGCGTGTTCGATCTCCTCGTCTCGGCGCGCGCGCACCCCGTCGGCGTCGTGCTGACGGAGCGTCGGCCCGGCCCGCGCACGCGCGTCCTCCTGCAGCTCCTCGGCGTGCCGTCGATCGTCGACGTCGCGGGCGCGTTCCGCTGGGCGTCGCCGGGCGACGTCGCCCTGCTCGACGCCGACCACGGCTTCCTCATCATCAACCCGTCCCGGGCCGAGGTCGCGTCGGTGCGCGCCGAGCGCCGCGAGGAGAAGCAGCGCGCGGACGGCAGCATCGGCGAGCGGCCGCAGGCGTTCGAGGACGAGTCGCTCTGATCAGCGCAGCGGCCGCGTGGGTCGCCGCGTCACGAGCAGCGCCGCGCCCACGATCGCGATCACGCCGAGGGCGGCAGCGGCGAGGGCGGGGTGCTCCGCGGCGGCGAACACGGAGCGCGCGAGCGCGTCCGGCGCCGGCGGCGGCGAGAGCGCGCCCGTCGTCGCAGCGCCCGCGATCGAGCTCCCACACGCATCGGAGCGGTGACCACGACCGCCTTGTCGCGCGTCGCGTTCCAAGCAGACGGCGGTGCACACGAACGCCTCGTCGCCGCCGTGCGTGAAGCCGAGCACGCTCACGCCGGCGACGCGCGCCGGGCCGGAGTCGAGCGCGGCGTCGCCGTCGAGCCGCTGGCGAAATGTCGTGCCCGCGCGCGCCGTGCGGCCCGCGTCGAGGCGCAGGATCCCAGGGAGGCCGCGCGCGATCTGCGCGGCGCGGGCGAGGGCGAGCTCCTCGACGCCGGGCGCGAAGCCGCGCGAAGGCGCAGCGGCGCACGCGACGTACAGCGCGCCGAACGCGCCCCGAGACCCGGCCCGCGCGACGACGTGGGCGCCGGCGACCGGCCCGAGCGTGAACGCCGGCAGCGCCGCCGAGTCGATCGGCGCCGCGCCCGCAGGCACGTCGAGCTCGAACGCCGCGCCGCCGCCGACGTCGAACGACGCGCGGCTCAACGAAGCATCAGCGGCGCGCGAGCGCGTCGATCTCGCGCGCCAGATCGCCGAGCGCGTCGAGGATCTCGCCGCGGGCCGCGGTGAGCTCGGCGCGCACGTGCGCCATCGCCGCGGCGCTCGCGCCCTGCTCGGGCGCGGGCGGCTCGACCCCGCCCTCGCGGAGCTTCTTGCGCGCGCCGGCGATCGTGAAGCCGTGCGCGTACAAGAGCTCCTTCACCTTGAGCAGCGAGTCGACGTCGCGGCGCGAGTAGACGCGCTGGCCCTTCGCCGATTTCTTCGGGCGGATCGAGCGAAACTCCGTCTCCCAGTACCGGAGCACGTGCGGCTCGACGCCGACGAGGCCCGACACCTCACCGATGCGGTAGTAGAGCTTCTGGGGCTGCTTCGACGAGAGCTCGGTCAAGCTCGATCACTCCTCGGCGGCCGACGCGTCGCCCTCGCCGTTCGCGCGCGGGTTGAGCGCGTGCTTCAAGATCTGGCTCGCCTTGAAGTTCAGCACGCGGCGCTCGTCGATGACGATGGGGTCGCCCGTTTGCGGGTTCCTGCCCTGACGCTTGCGCTTGTCGCGCAGCACGAAGTTGCCGAAGCCGGAGATCTTGATCTTCTCGCCGCGGCCGAGCGTCTCCTTCATCGTTTCGAAGACGAGATCGACGAGATCCGCGGACTCCTTCTTCGAGAACCCGCCGAGCCTCGAATACACGGCCTGAACGATCTCCGCCTTGGTCATGAGTCCCCCCGAGTTGCCCGTCGCGCGACGCGCGCGACCGCCAAGCACGCGGCGCCCGCTTTTGACGTTCGGACCCGAGGATACGCCCGGCATGGGGAAGATCCAGCGTGTTTTCGCGGCGTCAGGGCGCGGTGATCGATCGCGGCGACCCCGCCGTCGCGGGTCAACGTCCCGACGGCGCGGCTGCCGCGGGCCCTGATCCAAGGCCGCGGTCGGCCTGCAGAGCGAACGGGGGCGCGGCGTCGCGTCGGCGCGCGGTCTCTTCGCGCAGCACGAGCGCGGCGACGTACGCGTAGCCGAACGTGAAGAGCGCGGCGAACGGTGTCGCGAACCAGTGGCCCGTCGACACCGACGCGACGACCGTCGCGAGCGAGAGCAACGCGAGGGCGCCCTCGACGTACGGGAGGGCCGCCGCGACGCGGTAGCGCCGACGCGCGCCGCCGTGCTTCGGCGTGCGGACGAACTCGCCCGCGCTCGACGTCACGCCCTCCCACACGGCGCGCGCGAGGTGCGGCGCGAACCCCGCCCCGAGCGCGACGATGAGCGGCACGCGGAGGAGCGCGCCGACGCGCGGCCTGCCCTGCGCGGACTCGGCGAGCATGTAGAACGCGGCGAGCGACGTCGTCGTCGCGGCGCAGAGCGGCAGATCGACGAGGAGCATCGTCGCCGCGTCCCCCGCAGGGATCAGCACCAGCGCAGGCAAGAGCAAGACGCTGAGCGCGAGCATGAGCGGGTAGGCGAAGTGCGGCGTGAGGTGGAACAGCGCCTCGACCCGCTGCGAGATCGAGAGGCGGGGCTCGCGGAAGAGCAGGCGGCCGAGGAGCTTCTTCGCCGTCTGCACGGTGCCCTTCGCCCAACGAAACTGCTGCGCGCGCGCGGCGGTCAGCTCCTCGGGCACCTCCGCCGGCGACACGACGTCGCCCCGGTAGACGAAGCGATAGCCGGCGAGCTGCGCGCGGTACGACAGGTCGAGATCCTCGGTCAGCGTCTCGTGCGACCAGCCGCCCGCGCGCTCGATCGCCTCACGCCGCCACACGCCGCCCGTGCCGGAGAAATTGAAGAAGTAGCCTGCGCCGAAGCGCGCGCGGTTCTCGACGAGGTGGTGGCCGTCGAGCATGAGCGCCTCGACCTCGGTCAGCGCGGAGGCGCCGCGGTTCAGGTGGCCCCAGCGCGTCTGCACCATGCCGACGACGGGATCGTCGAAGTGCCCGACGACGTCGCGCAAGAAGCCCGGCCTGGGCACGAAGTCCGCGTCGAAGATGGCGACGAGCTCGCCCTTCGCCGTCGTGAGGCCGTGGGCGAGCGCGCCCGCTTTGTAGCCGACGCGCTCGGCGCGGGGCACGTACACGGCGTCGACGCCGCGCGCGCGCTGACGCTCGACCTCGGCGCGCGCGATCCACTGCGTGTCGTCGTTCGAGTCGTCGAGCACCTGGATCTCCAGGCGATCGTGCGGGTAGTCGAACGCGGCGCACGCCTCGATGAGCCGCGCGGCGACCGTCGCCTCGTTGAAGAGCGGCAGCTGCACGGTGACGCGCGGCACGTCGTCGCCGAGGCGCGGCGCGAGGCGCGCGGCCTCCGTCCGCTCGCCGTGCCTCGCGCAAAGGATCACCAGGAACAGCCGGTGGAGTCCGAGGAGGCTGAGACCGACGAGGACCGTGAAATACGGGACGCAGATGAGCGTGAGCATCGAACCTTCGCGCCGCCACCCCGGCGCCCGCCGTCCCTAACACCGAGCTGTCGCCGCGTCGCCACGTGGTTGTCGATCGCGCTGGCTCCACTGGCGAGGGCCGGGATCGGCCGCGTCCGACTCGGCGCTTGGGCGCTCCGGCGGGCTTCGCTACGCTCGTCGGCCATGTCGAAGCCTTGGGTCGCCGCGCTCGCGGTCGCGGTCGCTTTCGGGACCTCGTGCGGGATCGACCACGCGCCGGACGGTCTGCGGCGCACGCCTGCGGGGCCCGGCGCGACGGTGCGCTACGACCTCGAGCATCAGCCGCTGCCGGACATCCCGCTGCCGATCGACACGGCGACGTGGCCCGATCCGACGAGCCGCACGGGCCTCCGCATCAACGCGAGCCTCGTCGCGCCCACGCAGATCGAGCAGCAGGCGCGCGAGCGCTTCTCGGAGCTCGAGGGCTGGGGCACGTTCTCGCCCATCACCGTGTCGTTCGACGCGGGCGAGGGTGCGCCGGCCGGCGCCGTGCTCGACCTCGACAACATCCGTCGGCGTCACCAGGGCGACGACTACGACTTCGCGGACGACGCCGTGTACGTCGTGAACCTGACGACGGGCGTGCCCGTGCCGCTCGATCTCGGGAACGGGAACTTCAACTACACCCTGAAGAACCTCGACTCGTACTGGCCGAACGACACGCGCGCGACCGAGCGCAATTTGCTCTTCGAGACGATCGACGAGACGAAGCGCGGCAAGGTCACGCCGTCGACCTTCCTGCCCGGCGACGACACCGACTTCGACGGCGCGCTCGACGTACCGAACACGGACTCGCTCGGCGCGTGCCCCGGCCCCGACGCGCACTGCGACGATCCGACCGATCCCGCGTACCCGTCGGCGGCGTGCCTCGGCACGCGGCGCGTGCGCGACCGGTGCATCGCCGATCACCTGCTGACCTGGTACGAGCGCGAGACCGACACGCTCGTCATGCGGCCGGTGCTGCCGCTCGACGAGATGACGCGCTACGCGGTCGTCGTGACCGATCGCACGGTCGACGCGAGCGGTCACGCGGTGAAGAGCCCGTTCGATTTCGTCTACCACGCAGCGCAGGAGTCGACGGCCGAGGCGGTCGAGGCGGCGATCAACGACGGGTCCCACGCCGCCTACTTCGGCGACATCGCCGGTACCGGCCTCGATCACGTCGCGTTCACGTGGGGCTTCACCACGCAGCCCACGGTCGACGACATGAAGCGGCTGCGCGACGGCCTCTACGGGCAGGGTCCGTTCGCGCGGTGGGCCGACGACTACCCGCCCGATCTCGAGGTCGAGCGCCTCGTCGGCCTGTACGGCGGCATCACCACGGGCGGCGTGCAGGAGCCGGCCGACTGGGAGAGCACGCCCGACGCGATGCAGGCCCACTGCGGCCGCCAAGAGGGCGATCTCTACGTCGTCAAGTACGACAACATCCGCGACGTGATGAAGCAGATCGTCGTGAGCTCGTTCGGCTACTCCGAGGGCCCCGAGGTCGAGCTCCTGCTCAAGCAGTTCGACTTCATCGATCACTTCGTCATCGGCACGTACAAGTCGCCGTTCCTCATCGAGGGCGGCCCGCAGGGCACCGACCCCGACGCGGCGTTCGACCTCGACTACGTGACGGGGCAGGGGACCGAGACGTCCGACACGATCGAGTTCCTGCTCATCGTCCCGAAGGAGACCGCGGCGTTCAAGCAGCCGTTCGACGTCGACATCTACGGTCACGGCTACACGGGCAACTTCACCGAGCTGCTCCTCTACGCCGGCAACATGGCGCAGCACGGGCTCGCGACGATCGGGATCAACGCCGTCGGCCACGGGCTCTCGCTCGATCCGGCGACCGCGCAGCTCGCCGAGGGCCTCCTCGGCACCGCGTGCATCGGGCCCATGTACGACGCGCTCACGCTGTCGCGCGCGCGCGACCTCGACCAGGACGGCGTGCCCGACTCGGGCGCAGACTTCTGGTCGAGCTACCTGTTCCACACGCGCGACGGCGTGCGGCAGTCGGTGCTCGATCACATCCAGCTCGTGCGCATCATGCGCGCGTTCGGCACCGAGCAGGGGCAGATGCTCTGCCGCACGCGCGCGACGGGCTGGGGCGAGCCCGCGACCGAGCCGTGCGACACGCACGGCGACGGCACGACCAACGTGTTCGGCGACTTCGACGGCGACGGCAAGCCCGACATCGGCGGGCCGAGCGCGCACATCGGCACGTGGGGCGAGTCGCTCGGCGGCATCCTGTCGGGCATCCACGGCGCGATCGACCCGGGGGTCACGGCGGCCGTGCCGGGCTCCGGCGGCGGCGGCCTGACCGACATCGGCATCCGCTCGTTCCAGGGCGGCGTGACCGAGGCCGTGCTCCTCCGCGTGTGGGGTCCGCTCCTCGTGACCGTGCCCGCGAGCTCGCGCCCCGCGTGCTCGAGCGACCCGACGTATGGCGATCACTGCACCGTGTGCACGGGCGACGAGCTCTCGCTCCGCTGGGTGATGCCCGACCTCAACAACACGGGCGAGCTCGAGATCCAATGCCTCACGCCGAAGCAGGTCGCCGACAGCACGTGGTTCGCCTTCGACTCCACGAACGGCGAGCTCAAGTGCGCCTCGCCCGACGCGGACGGCCTCGTGCGCATCGGCGTCCCCGCGTCGATCGGCGACTCGATCCAGATCGACATCTACGACGGCGCCGACAAGGTCGTCGACTACGGCACCTGCGCGACGACGCTCCCCGTCGGCACGCTGCCGCGCTTGACGGTCGACAAATACGGCAAGGGCTACCTCGCGCAGGGCGTGCTGAACCAGGTCTCGACCGAGATGTGCGGCGCGACGACGTGCGGCATCTTCCAGGGCTACTTCTTCGGCGAGGGCGATCCGTTGATCGCGCCGGCCGAGGGCTACGGCCAGATCCGCCAGACGCCCGATTTTCGCCGCTTCATCCAGCTCGCGCAGACGGCGCTCGAGCCCGGCGATCCGGTCAGCTTCGCGCCGTACTACTCGATCAAGGCGATGACGGATCCGACGGGCGCGCGCATCGCGCCGCACGCGCTCCTCACGCTCGACACGATCGGCGACATGAACGTGCCCTTGAACAGCGGCATCGCGTTCGCGCGCGCGTCGGGCGCGCTCCCGTTCCTGCGGCCGGACGAGGCGTCGCGCTTCCCCGAGTACGCCGACTACGTGACGCCTTCGTCGCTCTACTCGACGCTCGGCGAGACGCCGAACCAGGCGCTCGTCGACGATCACGTGATCGAGGGCATCGCCCCGCTCGCGCGCCACCCGGCCGCCGAGGCGTGCGCCGCGAGCCAGAACGCGGCGCCGCCGGGCACGACGATCACGACGCGCAGCGGGGCGACGATGGCCTGCTACCCGAAGGGCTGCGCGACGAAGGGCGCGACGTGCTGGTCGGCGAACACGCAGTGCGACACGCCGAGCGACACCTGCGTGCCCGTGCCGCTCGGACAGCAGGCGTGCGACGAGGCGCTCTTCGACGCCGACGATCTCGACGAGGGCGCGGAGCTCTTCTTCGAACAGGCCGCGCACGATCCGCTGCGCCTCGCGCGGTACACGCAGGCGGCGACGGTGAGCTCGATCGACGCGGTGTGGGCGCCGCGCGTGCGAGGCGCGCCGCACGGCGCCGACCTCGCGTGGACGCCGAGCGACGCGCGCCCGATCACCGCGCTCCTCGACGCGTACATCGTGCCGGGCGGCGTGCACACGTTCACGAACGGAAACCCCTGCACGAGCTGGGACGCGGGGACGTACCTCACGAACCTCGTGGGGCGCTTCTTCATGACCCACGGGACCGACCTCTACTATCTGTCGCACCCGTCGACGCACGCCTGCCTCGCCACGGGGCCGACGGCGTGCGGCTACGTGCAGCCGTGAACGCGGACGAGCTCGCGGAGCTCCGCGATCGCCACGCGGCGTTCGTGATCGCGCGGCTGACGGACGCGCGCGCCGAGGCCGCGTGGCGCGAGAACGTCGCGGCGGCGATCGACGCGCTCCTCGGCGCGACGGTCGGCGACGTGCTGCCGGTCGCGCTCGTCGTCGATGCGGTCGAGCGCGTCGCCACGCACCACGCCTTCGACGCGTTCGTCGCGCCGATCGCGCGCGCCTCGGTGGCGGCGCACGTCGTCGCCCTCGCGCGCGAGCCGGGCAAGGCGGGCGAGCACGTGCCCGACGCCGCGCGTGACGCGATCGCCCGGCTCGTCGCGCGGCCCGGCCTCGCGCCGGCGCGCCTGGTCCGCGAGATCTGCGCGCAGGACGCCGCGAACGAGATCATGCGCGAGGTGCTGTCGGAGGCGCTCGCCGAGTTCCAGGCGAAGCTCAACCCGTTCGGCTTCTTCAAGAAGCACGCGCCGTTCGGCCTCGGCCGCTCGCTCGACGCGTTCAAGGCCGAGTTCGACAAGACGCTCGAGCCCGAGATGCGCAGGTTCCTGCAGGGCTTCTCGCGCCGCGCGCTCGGCCACTTCGCCGACGTGCTCATCGAGCGCTGGGACGAGCCGTCGTCGATCGCGCTGCGCCGCTCGATCGCGGTCTGGGTCTACGCGCAGCCGCTCGCCGACGCGCCGCGCGCGGTGTCGGGCGAGGCGGTCGAGGACGCGACGGCGGCGAGCGTCGCGGTCGCGCGAGCCTGGCTCACCGCCCCCGGCGGCGCGGCGCGTCGTCGCGCCCTCGCCGAGACCGCGCTCTCGCCGATCGCGGGGCTCACCCTCCGCGAGGCGCTCGCGCTCGGCGGCGCGCCGAAGGACCTCGACCCGTCGGTCGCCGCCGCGCTCGCGGAGCTCACGTGGCCGGCGGCGCGCGCGGTGTTCTCCGCGCCTGCGGTGCGCGCGTGGTTCACGTCGCTCGTCGCCGAGTTCTACGACAGCGAAATCGCGCGGCTCGGTGCGTCGCCCGGCGGCGAATGAGCTAAAACCGGGCGCGATGACCGACCCCGCGCCCGAACCGCCGCCGATCGCGAGCCCCGCGAACGGAGTCGCCCCGACCGACGCGACCCCACCCCGCACGCCCGGCGCGCCGCCGCGCGTGCTCGTCGTCGGCTGCGGCGGCATCGGCGGCGTCGTCGCCGCGCACCTCGTCGAGCAGGGCCACGACGTGACGGCGCTCACGACCAACTCCGCGATCCTCGAGGCCATTTTGGCGCGCGGCTTCCGCGTCCGCGGCGAGGGGAGCCCTGGCACCGTGCGCGGCCACGCCGTGCAAGCGCTCGAGCCCGGCGTGAAGCCGTTCGACTACGTGCTGCTCGCGACGCAGCCGCCGCAGGTCGAGGACGCCGCGCGCCGCGCCCTCCCGCACCTCGCCGCCGACGGCGCGATGGTGTGCTTCCAGAACGGCCTCTGCGAGGAGCGCGTCGCCGAGATCGCGGGCCCGCACCGCGTCCTCGGCGCGATCGTCGCGTGGGGCGCCTCGATGGTCGAGCCCGGCGTCTACGACCGCACCTCCGCCGGTGGCTTCGTCCTCGGTGCGCTCGGCGCAGCGAGCGAAGCAGACCCGCGCCTCGAGGAGATCTCGCGCCTGCTCGAGGCGATCGGTCCGACGACGATCACCTCGAACCTCGCCGGCGCGCGCTGGTCGAAGCTCGCGATCAACTGCGCGATCTCGAGCCTCGGCACCGTCGCAGGCGATCGCCTCGGCGTGCTGATGCGCCAGCGCTTCGTGCGCAGGCTCACGCTCGAGATCATGACGGAGACGGTCGAGGTCGCGCGCGCGCTGTCGATCCGCCTCGAGAAGGTGTCGGGCACGCTCGATCTCGACTGGATCGCGCTCACGGAGGCCGACAAGCGATCGAGCGGCTCCCCCACGCTCGTCGCGAAGCACGCGCTGCTGCTCGCCGTCGGAGCACGTTATCGTCGCCTCCGCTCGTCGATGCTCGCGGCGATCGAGCGCGGTCGCCCGCCCGCCATCGAGTTCTTGAACGGCGAGGTCGTGCGCCGCGGCGAAGAGCTCGGCATCGACACGCCCATCAACGCCGCCATGCGGGAGCAGGTCATCGAGATCGCGCGGGGCGTCGTGCACCCGAGCCACGAGCTCCTGCGCGCGCTCTACGCGCGCACGCGCTCGACCGATCCGCCGGTCGAGGTCGCGCCTCGAGACGCGGGGCCCTCGTGAGCGCCTCGCGCCGCGCCGCGATCCTCTCGACCGGGGACGAGGTGCTCACCGGGCAGATCGTCGACTCGAACGCCGCGTGGCTCGCGGAGCGCATGGGCGAGCTCGGCTTCGAAGTCGTTCGGCACGAGACGGTCGGCGACGACCGCGGCGAGCTCGAGCGCGCCTTCCGCGAGCTCGGCGCCGCCGTGTCGGTCGTGCTTTGCACCGGCGGCCTGGGCCCGACGGTCGACGACCTCACGTCCGAGATCGCGGCGCGCGTCCTCGGCTGCGGCTTCACGCTCGACCCGAAGGCGCTCGCCTACATGGAGGGCCTGTGGCGGTCGCGCGGGCGCGAGATGCCCGAGAACAACAAGAAGCAGGCGATGATCCCCGCGCTCGCCGACGTGCTCGACAACCCCGTCGGCACCGCGCCAGGGTTCGCGGCGCGCATCGTCGACGCGCAGTTCTTCTTCATGCCCGGCGTCCCGCGCGAGATGAAGCGCATGTTCGACGAGCAGGTCACGCCGCGCCTCCACGCGAACTTCCCCGCGCCGCACGTCTTCTCGGTGCGCGTGCTCCGCTGCTTCGGGCTCACCGAGTCGGCGCTCGACCGCAAGCTCGGCGACTTCGGCGCGCGCTTCCCGCACGTGAAGCTCGGCTTCCGCGCGCACTTCCCCGAGATCCAGATCAAGCTGACCGGCCAAGGCGACGGCGCCGAAGCCGTGGCCGCCGCGCTCGACGAGGCCGCGGCCGAGGTGCGCGCGCGCGTCGGCGACCGCGTGTTCTCCGAGGGCGCGCCGATGGAGCAGGTCGTCGGCGAGGCGATGCGCCGCGTGGAGGCGACGGTGACGACCGCGGAGAGCTGCACCGGCGGCCTCGTCGCCGAGCTCATCACGAACGTGCCCGGCGCGTCCGCGTACTTCAAGCGCGGCTACGTCGTCTACGCGAACGAGGCGAAGACCGATCTCCTCGGCGTCTCACCGGAGCTCCTCGCGGAGCACGGGGCGGTGAGCGAGGCGTGCGCGCGCGCGATGGCCGAGGGAGCACGCGCGAGGGCCGGCGCGACGTTCGCGGCGGCGCTGACCGGCGTCGCCGGCCCCGACGGGGGAACGGCAGAAAAGCCCGTCGGCACCGTGTGGATCGCGGTGGCGGGCCCTTCGGGGACGGTCGTTCAGCAGCTCAGCTGGCCCGGCGATCGAGCCATGGTGCGCGGCCTCTCTGCGATGGTCGCGCTCGACCTCTTGCGCCGCGCCGCTACGGGCCTCCCGACCTCCGAGGCGGTTGAGCTCGGGAGGCGACGCTCGTAGCGACGCGCGCAAGGCGATCGCGGGGCCGACGTCGGCCCCGCTCGGATCAGAGGATGACGCCGGCGTGCAAGCCGATGTTGAGGAAGTTCACCGTCTCGCTCGCGGAGACCGAAGCGGCTCCGACGGTCGCGCTCTCGCTCGCGAAGACCTCGTTCCAGGACGCGTGGGCGCCGAACGTGAAGCGGCGAACGTGGAGGTCGACGGCGCCGCCGACGTCATACGTGAAGCCGTGGAAGTCGCCGCCGGCGTAGCCGAGGTGAGCGAAGAGCTGCGGCTCGACCACCCCGCGGAGGCCGGCGCGCGCGCCGACGGTGAAGCGGCCCATGAAGGCGCCGGTGCTCGCGGAGACCCTGCCGGTGCCGATGGTCTCGCTGAGCTCAGCGAGGCCGAGATCGACCTCCGGTTGGAAGAAGACCGGGCCGCCGCGCACGCGGAAGCCGAGCCGACCGTCGACTCCGAAGCCGACGCCGAACGGGTTCGTCGACGCCCTGCCGTTGCCGATGCTATCGGCGACGGGCAGGAGCAGGTTGCCATCGACCGCGAGCGTGAGGCCTTGATCGACCTCCCGCGTGGGGCCGGCAGCGACATAGTAGCGAGCCGCGTGAGCCTCCGGCGTGCCGAGCGCGAGGAACGCGGCTGCGAACGTGAAACCACCCATCAAGTAGACACTCGACCGACGCATAGCTGACGCCTCCAGGTTGACGATTCCTACGCTAGTGCAGCGAGGACTCTCCCTTATCGTTTGCGAAGAACCATTCCATGAGCAACTTGTTGACCCTGTCCGCCGACTCGAAGTTGAGGCCGTGGGTGCCTCCCTCGATCTCGACGAGGCGCGCGCCGGGGATGCGGGCCGCGAGATCACGGCTCAATTCGGGCGGGACGAGCGCGTCCGCGGTGCCGAGTACGACCAGCGACGGCGCGCGGATCTCGCCGAGCCGCGCCTCGGTGTCGTGCGTCATCACGGCGCCGACCTGGGCCGCGAGCCCGGGCATCGAGAGGCCGTACTGCAGGCTCCGCGCGTAGAACCCCTGCAGGTACGAGCGCTCGCGCGCGACGTAAGCCTGTGAGAACACGAGCTTCGTCAGGTAGCTGAACACGGCCATGAACCCGACGTCGGAGCCGCCGGCGGTGAGGGCACGCAGGAGCTCGGCGAAGCGCTGCGTCGCCTCGTTCGCAGCTGCGTTCCCGCCGGGTCGGGCTCGGCCGGCGAGGTCGAGCGCGGCGGACGCGCGCGCGAACGTGGCGAGCAGCGCGAGCGACCGGACGCGCCCGGGGTGGCGCAGCGCGAGCTCCTGCGCGACGAGGCCGCCGAGCGAGATGCCGACGACGTGCGCCGCCTCGACGCGGGCGGAGTCGAGGACCGCGACGACGTCCGCGGCCATCTGCGCGGTCGTGTACGGACCGTCGGGCTTCGCGCTGCGGCCGACTCCCCGGTTGTCGAGCGTCACGACGGGCCGCGCTGCGGCGAGCGCCGGCAGCTGCTGCTCCCACGCGTGCGCGTCGGAGCCGAGCCCCATGACGAGCACGGCCGGCGCCTCGTCGCGGCCTGCGACCGCGGACCCGCCGTCACCGGAGGCGGCGCCGTGCGTCTCGTAGTGGATGCTCGCGCCGCTCGACGTCGCGAAAGGCATGGCGAGCGGGTTTACAGCGTCAGCGCCAAATGTTCACCAGTTAAGATCAGACGACGGCGACGTAGCGCACCGCGACGATCGAGAGCTCGAGGTCGCCGATGGGGCGCGGCACCGTCACGACGTCGCCCGCGCGCCTGCCGAGGAGCGCGCGGCCGATCGGCGATCGCCACGAGACGTGGCGCCGCTTTCCGTCGCTCTCGTCCTCGCCGACGATCACGTAGACGAGCGCAGCGCCGTCGTCGTCCTCGACGTCGACCGTCGCGCCGAAGAAGATCTTGTCGCCCTTCTGCTCGGCGGGCTCGACGACCACGGCGCTCTCGAGGCGCTTCGTCAGGTAGCGCATGCGCCGGTCGATCTCGCGCAGGCGCTTCTTGCCGTAGATGTACTCCGCGTTCTCCGAGCGATCGCCCTGCGCGGCGGCGTCGGCCACCTCGGTGACGACGCGCGGGCGCTCGACCGTGCGCAGGTGACCGAGCTCCTCGGAGAGGCGCCGCGCGCCAAGCTTCGTGATGTAGTTCGGGTTCGACACGTCCTCGGCCTCTCGCGGCCGCGCGTCCTCTGTTTTCGCGCGGCGGGGCGGATGCTAGCAGGCGAGGGATGAAGCGCCGCGCGCTCGCCCTCCTCGCGTCCTCGTTCGTGGGCGGGTGCGCCGGTGAGGCGCCCGCGCCCGCGCCGCCTCCGACGCCCACCCTCGCCGAGCCGCCGCCCGTCGCGAAGCGCGCGAAGGTCCCGTACGAGGATCCCGGGGGCATGTGGCCGCCCACGGAGCTCGGCGCG
>DASYCF010000479.1:0-5313 GCA_036500365.1 Byssovorax sp. | reverse complement strand
CGAGATGTGCCAGCGCGCCTTCCAGCCGACCGTGGCCTCCGGGTCGTTGTAGTAGACGCGCGGCATCAGCGTGACCGTGGTCACGCCGATCACCATCGTGATGTTCGAGACCGTGCCCCAGGTCGAGTCGGTCGTGACGATCGGCGGGATCGTCAAGGACTGCGCGGAGGCTTCGCGCGGCGCGAGGGCCATCGCCGAGAGCCCGGCCAAAACGCCCGCCGCTACGATCGTCGCCCTGATTCGCATCCGAGGAGCCTCAACGGCGCGTGCGCGCGCCTGCTTGGGGGGTGGGCAGCCAGCTCCCTGGCGACCCGTCGACACGGGGGGCCGCTCGCGGCCCGTGCTGCTTGTGCCGGCCGACTGCTCCGGGCGTGGGTGCTACCGCTTGACCTTGTTCGGAGAGATCGTGAAGCGCATGTTGTCAGGTGCGCCCCCGCCGGTGGTCTTGTAATCCTCGCCGGCCGTCGCAGCGTAAGCCCTGGAGAACTGCGGGCCAAAAATAATTAAGAACGTCTGCTTGTCTTCGCCCTCGTAGTTGCCGTGGCGCTTCTCGTATTCCTTCCACAGCGCCTCGTATCGATTCGAGAAGAGGCCGCTCTTCTTGCCGCGCTTCTCGTACTCCTCCTCGACCTTCTTCGGCGAGAGCTCCGTCAGCAGGGTCTTCACGCCCTCCATGACGCCGTTGAGGAGCGCGACCTGGTGGCTCATCACCTCGACGAAGATGTCGTGCAGCTGGCGCGACGTGTCCTGGCCGGCGGTGGGGCCGAGGAGCACGAGGCCGAGCTCCTTCGAGTCCTTCGCCGTGGCGACGCGGTCGCCGGGGTTGCCGCGGTCGCGCGCGAGGACCTCCGCCTCGAACTCCTGGTAGCCGTCGCGCAGGCTCACGAAGCACTTCAGGAACACCTCCATGCTGTCGCGCACGCGCCGCGTGAAGCCGAGCACGCTCGGCGTGTCGTCGAGCGCCTTCACCTCGGGTGCGAGCGCGCGCGACAGCTCGGTGAGCGCGGCGAGCGCGGCCTGCGGAGGCGTCATCTCCCCGAGCGCGCGCGAGTCGACCCCGTAGTACTGCGCGATCTTCTGGAAATCGGGCTCGAAGCTCACCGACTGCTGCTCGAGGCCGAGCCGCTTGATGTAGTTCGTGCGGAGCTCGGGCGGCAGGCGGGCGAGGTGGTCGTAGACGACGCGGTACACGGCGCCCCACGCCGCGCGGTACGCCTCGACGTAGGGGAGCACCTGGCGCACGAACGGATCCTCGGCGCCGGGCGCGATCGCCGCCGGACGCGCGGGCTGCGCGCCCATGTCGTCGAGGATCGTGCCCTCCTTGCGCTCCTCGGCCTTGCTCGCCTGCTCGACGAGGCCGACGCGGATGACCAGCGGGCCGATCGTGATCTCGGCCTGCTGCGTGACGTCGATCGGCGTGTCGCGCGCGAGCCGACGCCCGCCATGCAGCGTGCCGTTCGTCGAGCCGAGGTCGCGGACGAAGATCTGTCGATCGCGGACGTCGAACGCAGCATGGAACTGCGACACGTAGGGCCGCTCGATCGAGAGATCGTTCAGCTGGTTGCGCCCTATCCTTACGGGGAAGCGCTCGAACGTCCGCTCAAACTGTTGGTTGGCCTGGGTATCGAACACCCTGGCCACGAGCGCCAGCGGCATGCCGCCCACCGTAGCAGAGAGTCCAACGTCGACGGGAGAGTTAGGCGGCAAAAACTTCCGCGCGCCCAGCCTTCTGCGACGCCTACATCGTGCCAGGGTTGCCTACACGACGCCGCGCGTGATGGCTCTCGAGGAGGTAGCGCTCGTCGAGGTTCCTGCCGAGGAGCGCGCCCGGGTTGCACATCGGCACGCCGCTCTCGATGCGCGCGTCGAGCGACGGGCGAAACTCGGCTTTGTTGGCCGCCTTGCCTACATGGTGTGAGGCTCCCCTACACGATGAGCTTCGTCAACCGGATCCCGCCGTTGGTGAGCGCCCTCGCATTTGGCTACGGCGTCGGCATGGCCGCCCCCGAGTCGACCCTCGCGCAGATGCGCGCGGCGGCTCGCGCGGCGGTCGCAGAGTCGCCGGCCGAGCGCGACTTCGCCACGCGCCGCCGCCAGGCGGTCTTGCCGCAGCGCACGGCAGGCATCCAGACGACCGGCCTCAGCGGCGACGAGTCGCGCGAGCTCGCGCGGCTCCGCGAGGTCGCCGTCCGCGACGACAAGCGCGGCGCCTCGTTCGATGACGAGCCTCGATCGTCGCGTACGCCGCGCAACCAGTCGCTCCACGCCGGTGAGATGGCGACCGGCCGCGACATGGCCGACGCCGACGTCGACGACCTCGACGCCGCTGGCGCCGACGCGCTCTCGAAGCTCCAGCTCCCGGACATGCGCGTCGGGATCACGCGGCGCACGCTGAAATACGTGAAGTTCTTCACGCGGACCGAGCGCGGCCGCGGCATGTTCGAGACCTGGCTCAAGCGCAGCGGCCGCTACCAGGAGATGATCCAGGGCGAGCTCCGCCAGCGCCACCTGCCCGAGGATCTGATCTGGGTCGCGATGATCGAGAGCGGCTTCGATCCGCGCGCGAAATCCCCCGCGGGCGCCGTCGGCCTCTGGCAGTTCATGCCCTCGACCGGCAGCGTGTACGGCCTCGTGCAGAGCGCGAAGCTCGATCAACGCAGGAACCCGCGCCTCGCGACGCAGGCGGCGGCGCATCATCTGCGCGACCTCTACATGCGCTTCGGCTCGTGGGACCTCGCGCTCGCCGCGTACAACATGGGCTACGAGCAGCTGCTCGACGCGATCGACAAGTACGGCACGGCGGACTTCAGCGAGCTCTCGCGCCAGATGGCCGTGCCCGAGGAGACCGCGTCGTACGTGCCGAAGATCGCGGCGGCGGCGATCGTGTCGAACAACCTCGAGCGCTTCGGCTTCGATCGCGTCGAGCTCTCGCGGCCGGTCGACGCGGCGGAGATCGCGGTGCCGCCGGGGACGCCGCTCAAGATCCTCGCGCGGGCCGCGGGCGTGGCGACGTCGCAGATCCGCACGCTGAACCCCGATTTCCTCGGCGAGCGCGTGCCCCCGGGCCGCGGCGACTTCCTCGTCATGATCCCGCCGGACACCGTGTCGCGCGCGCAGGCCGCGCTCCCGGCCATGCTCGAGAACGAGCCGATCGTCACCGACGAGGCGGCCGTGCTCGATCCCGTGAACCTGCTCCCGGGCAGCGAGCTCCTGCGCCGACACCACGCGCGCGAGGACGAGAGCCTGCTCGGCATGCTGCCGCACTACAAGAAGCGCCGCAGCCTGCGCGACGACGTCGTCGAGGACGCGATCGGCGCCAACGACGAGCCGTCCGACGACGTCGAGGCGCCTTCGCGGTCGTTCGACGACGACGCGCCGCGCCCGCGCCACCACCGGACGAACCGCGAGACCGTCGTCTACAAGGTGGCGCCCGGCGACACGCTCGTCGGCATCGCGCGGCAGTTCGCGATGGACGTCGACGACGTGTCCAAGTCGAACCACGTGGACGGCGACGACAACCTCAAGGTCGGGGCGCTGCTCAAGCTTCGGGTCCGCAAGGATCTCGTCGAGGGCGTCGCCGCGAAGGACGACGCGAAGAAGAAGGACGACGCCGCCGCGCGCCCGCGCCACCGGGAGCACCACGACCACGCCGGCCGCTCCCCGAAGGACTGACCGAGCAGAGCGAGGTCGGGGTTTGGGGCCGCACGCGGCCCCATCGAGATCAATTTGGTGCGACTCCGCTGGCGCGGGTCGCAATTCGTAAGGCGCGGTCCCGATTTTCGATCGCCCCCGGGCGCGTCGGTCCGTAGCATGCGGGCCCATGATGCTCGTCGACACGAAGTCCATCCTCAAGCGCCTCACGACGGCTTGCACGACGGCGCTCAACGCCGCCGCGGGCCAGTGCATGACCGCGCGCCACTACGAGATCACGCTCGAGCACGTCATGCTCGCGTTGCTCGACAACGCGGACAGCGACCTCGCGTTCCTCGTCAGCCACTACGATCTCGATCCGTCGCGCCTGCGCTCGGTGCTCCAGCGGAGCCTCGAGGACCTGCGCACCGGCAACGCGGGGCGGCCGACGTTCTCGCCGAACCTCCTCGAGTGGATGCAGGACGGCTGGCTCGTCGCCTCGGCCGAGTACGGCTGGACGAAGATCCGGAGCGGCATCCTCTTCGCGAGGCTCGTCGCGCAGCCGAGCAAGTACACGACGAGCGGCATCGGCGCCTACCTCGAGTCGATCCCGAAGGACGACCTCAAGACCAACCTGCCGAAGATCCTCTCCGGGTCGAAGGAGGGCGTCGAGGCCGAGGGCGGTGGCGGAGGCGGCGGCGCCGCGGGCAAAGACCTCGGCGGCAAGGGCAGCGTCGCGGCCGACAGCGCGCTCGCGAAGTTCTGCGTCGACTACACGGGGCGCGCGCGCGCCGGCCAGATCGACCCCATCTTCGGCCGCGAGCGCGAGATCCGGAACATCATCGACATCCTCGCGCGTCGCCGGAAGAACAACCCGATCATCGTCGGCGACTCCGGCGTCGGCAAGACGGCCCTCGTCGAGGGCCTCGCCCTCAACATCATCAACAACGAGGTGCCGCCGCTCCTCCAGGGCACCGAGATCCTCGGCCTCGACCTCGGCCTGTTGCAAGCCGGCGCGAGCGTGAAGGGCGAGTTCGAGAACCGCCTGAAGGCCGTCATGTCCGAGGTGAAGAGCTCGACGAAGCCGATCATCCTCTTCATCGACGAGGCGCACACGATCATCGGCGCCGGCGGCGCGCAGGGCTCGGGCGACGCGGCGAACCTCTTGAAGCCCGCGCTCGCGCGCGGCGAGCTCCGCACGATCGCGGCGACCACGTGGAGCGAGTACAAGAAGTACTTCGAGAAGGACGCCGCGCTCGAGCGCCGCTTCCAGCCCGTGAAGGTCGACGAGCCGAGCGAGGCGGTCGCCATCACGATGCTCCGCGGCCTCCGCAACAAGTTCGAGGACGCGCACAAGGTCATCATCACGGACGACGCGGTGACCGCCGCCGTGCGCCTCTCGGCGCGCTACATCACGGGCCGCCAGCTGCCCGACAAGGCCGTCGATCTGCTCGACACCTGCTCGGCGCGCGTGAAGGTCGCGCTCCAGCAGAAGCCCGCCGCGGTCGAGGACGCCGAGGTCCTGATCAAGAACCTCACGACCGAGCTCGACGCGCTCTCGCGCGACAAGGCCGCCGGCATCAAGTGCGACGAGGAGCGCGTGCAGGACCTCACCGCGCGCGTCGCGAAGGCGAAGGACGAGCTCGCGAGCGTCACCGCGCTCTACTCGCGCGAGACCGAGGG
>DASYCF010000478.1:0-7175 GCA_036500365.1 Byssovorax sp. | reverse complement strand
GCGGTAGAGGATGACGCCGAGCGACCAGAGATCGCTGCGGAGGTCGAGATCCTTCGCGCCGGCGACCTGCTCCGGGCTCATGTACCGCGCCGAGCCGAAGATCTCTCCGTCGGCGGTGACGCCGCGGTGGTCGAGCAGCTTGGCGATGCCGAAGTCGAGGATCTTCACGACCTGCTCGTGGTCCACCTCGGCGAGGAAGATGTTCGCCGGCTTCAGGTCGCGGTGCACGATGCCGGCCTCGTGCGCGGCGCGGAGGCCGCGCGCGACCTGGTTCATCATGTTGACCGCGTCCGGGAACGCGACGCGGTGCTCGCGCGCGAGCAGCTTGCTGAGATCCTCGCCCTCGAGGAACTCCATGACGATGTAGGGCGTCGGCGCGTCGAGCTCGTGGTCGTACACCTGGACGACGTGCGGCGTGTTCAGCCGCGCGACGGCGAGGGCCTCCCGTTCGAAGCGCGCGAGGAGCGCCGGGCCGTCGGAGTCGGCGTCGGCCGGGGCGACCTCGATGAACTTCACCGCGACGCGCCGACAGAGCTTCAGATCACGGGCGATCCAGATCGAGCCCATGCCGCCCTTCGCGAGGTGGCGCTCGACCTCGTACTTGCCGTTGAGGATATCGCCGGCCCGAATCTTCATTCGCGAGGCATCGAAGTTACCACGCGGACGCGCGAGCGGCCCAGCGGTTTCTCGCGCAAGATCGCCGAGAAACGGGCCCCCGGAGACGTGATCAATTTGATCATCCGGTGATCAATTCGATCCGACGGCGGGCCCTCCGTCGATCTCTCCGCGGCGCCGTCCGGCGGCGAGGGGGGACGCAGGCGCCGGCACGCGTCGTGCGAGTCAACGTAGTCAATCGCGACGGCGCGCGGCTCCCGACCCGCCATCCTTCGATGGGTCGATTACGCGTCGAGGACGAACTTCATGGCACCACCGCCGACAGGGCTCCTCGCGGATGGCAGCACGCCTGTCGTCCGACCGCCCCCGCCGACGCCCATCGAGGGTCGCGTCCACGTCGGAGTCGCGACATCGAGGGCGGGCGGCGCTCGCGGTCTCGACGTCGGCCGCACGCGGCCCCGCGGCTGATCCATACTCCGCCCCCCGCCGGCTCAAGACCGTGCGACGAGAGGATCGACGTTGGACGGCGGGTTCGCGCTCTGGCTCTTCGCGGTGTCGCTCGGCGCGAGCGCGCTCGGCGGCACGCTCGGCATGGCGAGCGGGATCTTCATCGTCCCGATCCTCACGATGTTCGGCCACGTGGAGCTGCGCACGGCCGTCGGCGCGAGCCTCGTGTCGGTCATCGCGTGCTCGTCGGGCGGCGCGGCGCAGTACCTCCGCGGCGGCTTCACGAACGTGCGGCTCGCGCTCGTGCTCGAGACCACGACCACGCTCGGCGCGCTCACGGGCGTCCTGCTCGCTGGCTTCGTGCCGATACCGGTGCTCTATGGCCTCTTCGCCGCGGTCCTCCTGGTCTCCGCGCAGCAGATGACGTCGCGTCGGACGGAGCACGCCGGCGACGACGCAGCGCCCCCCAAGCCCTCCTTCGTCGGCTCGCTCGGGCTCGACGCGAGCTACAGCGACGCCGCGCTCGGTCGCGACGTGCCGTATCGCGTGCAGCGGCTGCCGCTCGGTATGGCGCTCATGTACGCCGCGGGCCTCCTCTCGGCGCTCCTCGGCATCGGCAGCGGCGTGCTCAAGATCCCCGCGATGGACACGGCGCTGCGGCTGCCGATCAAGGTCTCGTCGGGGACGTCGAACTTCATGATCGGCGTCACGGCCGCGGCGAGCGCGGGGGCGTACTACCTGCGCGGCGAGGTCTCGCCCGCCGTGGCCGGCCCCGTCGCGCTCGGCTCGGTCGTCGGCGCGATGATCGGCGCGCGCGTCCTCTTGCGCACGTCGAGCGCGAGGCTCCGCTGGCTGTTCGTCGTCGTGCTCGTCCTGCTGGGCGTGCGCATGCTGCTCGAGGCGCTCGGCGTCCACCTGCTCGGGGCGTCGTCGTGAGCGCCGCCTCCGTCGCGCCGCTCCATCGCCTGCTCGCGCGGCTCCTCGAGCGCGGCACGTGGACCGCGTCGGCGGTCATCGCCGTCGGATGCGGGCTCTGGCTCGCGCGCCCCGGCCTGCGCGGCCCGCTGTCGGGGTCGTCGGTGGTCGCGGGGGGCGTCGCGCTCTTCATCCTCTTGCCCGTCGCGCGCGTCGCGCTGCTCCTCGTCGTCTACGTGCGCGCGCGGGACCGTCGCCTCGCCGGCGTCGCCGCGCTCGTCCTCGCGATCCTCGCCGCGGGCCTCGCCGTGGGCGCGCACCACGCGGGCGCGGGCTGACGTCGGTCGCGCGAAGCGCGCGCCTCGGGCAAGCGGCCGCCGTCGACCCGCTCGGCCGGCGACCTCGCCAGTCGCGCCGGTCGAGATTGCCAATTTCGCCCGCCCCCGAGGCGGCGAAACAGGCGATCTTCCATGGAGGCTCGCCGTCGCCAATCACCCATCGTGGGTGAAGACATTCGTTCAGTGTCTGAAATCAGGGCGCACGCGGACACGCGAAAAGCCGCTGAAACTCAGGAAAGCCGCCGCGGTCCGTCCCCCCCGAGGCCGCGCCCGTCGGGTTTGGCCCGCATGGAAATGCGCATGTCGAATCAGGCACTTCCCGGCGTTGAATCATGTTGTATTCAGAGGCTCGGGCGGCGACGGTAAATCACGCGTTCAGCGCGAATGCCGTCGTGGGTGGTCCGAATGATTCGGGTGATCGGCTCGTAGTGACCTGGAGATCCAGCTGAATGATCGACGGACCCAACCAAGCCGGCTCGGCCACAGGCCGCGTGCTCGTCGTCGACGACGAGCTCGCCGTCCTCCGCGCCTACGAGCGGATGCTGGTCTCGGCGGGCTACGTCGTCGCGATCGCGACCGACGGGCTGAAGGCGCGCGCGCTCTTCGACGCCGACCGGTTCGACGTGATCGTGAGCGACATCGCCATGCCCGGCCTCGACGGCCTGGGCCTCTTGCGAGCCGTACGCGGCCGGGATCTCGACGTCCCCGTCGTGCTGGTCACCGGCGAGCCGACCGCGGAGACCGCGTCGCGCGCCGTGGAGTATGGCGCGTTCGGCTACCTCAAGAAGCCGGTCGCCGCGCGCGCGCTGCTCGACGTCATCGCTCACGCCGTGCGGCTCCACGAGCTCGCCCGGCTCAAGCGCCGCGCGCTCGAGGCCATCGGCGACGGCTCGCATCAGGTCGGTGACCTCGCCGGCCTCGAGACCGCGTTCGACCGCGCGCTCTCGAGCCTGTGGATGGCCTTCCAGCCCATCGTCGACTGGCGCACGAAGGAGCTCCACGGCTACGAGGCGCTGATGCGCAGCAAGGAGCCGCTGCTGCCGCATCCGGGCGCCGTGCTCGACGCGGCCGAGCGGCTGCGCCGCGTGCACGAGCTCGGGCGCACGACGCGCGAGCGCGTCGCGGCGGTCATCCCCTCGTTCCCGGCCGACGCGCGGTGCTTCGTCAACCTCCACCCGTCGGACCTCATCGACGATCAGCTCTACGCGCCCTCCGCGCCGCTCACGCAGTTCGCGGGGCGCGTCGTGCTCGAGCTCACCGAGCGCGCCGCGCTCGACGGCGTGGACGATCCGCCCCGGCGCGTGGCCGAGCTCCGCCGCCTCGGCTATCGCATCGCGATCGACGACCTCGGCGCCGGGTACGCCGGCCTGACGGCGTTCGCCGAGCTCCGCCCCGACGTCGTGAAGCTCGACGCGACGCTCGTGCGCAACGTCGACGCCGAGGTCGTGAAGCGCAAGATCGTCGGCTCGATGATCGCGGTCTGCCGCGAGATGAACCTCTCCATCGTGTGCGAGGGCGTCGAGACGGCCGACGAGCGCGACGCCCTCGCGCAGCTCGGCGCCGATCTGTTGCAGGGTTACCTCTTTGCCAGGCCGGGAAAGCCCTTCCCGGCGATCGTGTGGTGAGCGTGCTCCCCCGCGGGCTCTCGAGCGGGACCATGCGCGCCGTCGGTGCGCCGTGGTTCGGCCCCGAGGACGCGCCCGCGCTGCGTGATTTCTGGGCCGTGTACGAGGCGCACCATGACGCAGTGTCAGCCGCCACACATCAGATGATGGAGCAGCACGCCGAGTTCCGCGCGCTGCTCCGGGGCATGACAAAACAACGCTCCGCGCTCGAAGCCGAGGAGTCCCGAGCCCGCATGGGACGAGCGATCGAGGGCGCGTGGGCCGAGTACGAGGAGCACCTCGGGAGGCAAGGCTCGACCTTCGCGCAGATGGGCATCTCGTTCGGCAGCTGGTTCGAGCTCGCCCGGGTCCTCACGCGCGAGATCGTGCCGCACCTCGTCGACGCGTACGCCCGTGAGCCGAAGCGCCTCGCGGCGGCGCAGCTCGCCTGGGACGACTTCATCGCGCGCACGATGATGATCATCGGCACGGAGTACCTGCGCACGAAGGAGTCGATCCTCCGCGCGTCCGAGGCGCGCAACGCCGCGCTCCTCGAGACGGCGCTCGACCCCATCGTGTCGATCGACGCGGCGGGGAAGATCCTGGGGTGGAACCCCGCGGCGGAGCAGGTCTTCCGCTGCGCCCGCGAGGGCGCGGTCGGCCGGCCGCTCGCCGACGTCATCTTCCCGGAGCGCCTCCGCGAGGAGCGACGCGCGCGCTTCGCCCGCCTCGCCGAGGGGACCGACGCCATGCTCGGCCGCCGCGTCGAGCTCGCGTGCGCGCGCGCCGACGGCGACGAGTTCCTCGCGGAGATCGCGCTCACCGCGGATCGCGCGGGCCGCGGCGCCAACTTCACGGTGTACGTGCGCGACCTGTCGAACCGCTCGCGCGAGCAAGAGTCGATCGCGATCTGGAGCCACGTGCTCGAGCAGGGCGAGTTCGGCCTCGTCGTGGTCGACGTGGACACGGACCGCGTGCGCTTCGTCAACCCGCGCTTCGCGACGCTCTATGGCTACGACGATCCGCGCGAGCTCGTCGGCGCCCACATCTCCGAGGTCATCGCGCGCGTGTGGCTCCCCGAGCTCGAGCACGCGCTCGCCGAGATCGCGCGGAAGGGCCACCACACGTTCGAGGCGGTGCAGAAGCGCCGCGACGGCTCGACGTTCTCGGCGCTCGTCTCGACGACGATCGTCCGCACGCCGCAGGGCGCGCTCCGGGTGTCGAACATCATCGACCTCACCGAGCGCAAGGCCGCGGCCGAGGCGGTCGAGCGGGCGCGCGCGCTCGAGATCGAGAACGAGCGCGTGCAGGAGGCGAGCCGCATGAAGAGCGAGTTCCTCGCCAACATGAGCCACGAGCTCCGCACTCCGCTCAACTCGATCATCGGCTTCGCCGAGATCCTGAGCTCGGGCGACGTCGACGTGCGATCGGCCGATCACGACGAGTTCGTCGCCGACATCCTGTCGTCCGGGCGGCACCTCCTGCGGCTCATCAACGACATCCTCGACCTGTCGAAGGTCGAGGCGGGCAAGCTCGAGTTCCACCCCGAGGAGACGACGTTCGACGCGCTCGCCGCGGAGGTCGCCTCGATCGTGCGCGCCGTCGCCGCCGCGAAGGGCGTGCGCATCGTCGTCACCAGCGAGCCGCTCGAGCTCCACGTCGACCCCGCGCGCCTGAAGCAGGTGCTCTACAACTACGTCTCCAACGCCATCAAGTTCACGCCGTCCGGCGGCGTGGTCACCGTCCGCGCGCTCGCCGAGACGACGAGCACGTTCCGCGTCGAGGTGGAGGACACCGGCGTCGGCATCGACGCAGCCGACCTCTCCCGGCTCTTCGTCGCCTTCGAGCAGATCGACGCCGGCGACGGCCTCCTCCACGGCGGTACGGGCCTCGGCCTCGCGCTCACGAAGCGCCTCGTCGAGGCGCAGGGGGGCACCGTCGGCGTCGTCAGCGAGCGCGGCAAGGGCAGCACGTTCTGGGCTTCGCTGCCCCGCTTCGTCCCTGCGCGCACGTCGCTCCCCGCGCGTCGCCGTTGGGGTCGCCAGGGGGCGCCGCGCGTGCTCGTCGTCGAGGACGAGGCGCGCGACTCCGACGTCATCGTGGGCGCGCTCGTCACCGCGGGCTTCGACGTCGAGACGGCGGCGACCGGCGCGCAGGCGATCGCGCGCGCCGCCGAGGTCCGCTTCGACGCCATCACCCTCGATCTGCTGCTGCCCGACATGAGCGGCCTCGAGGTGCTCGCCGAGGTGCGTCGCGCGGGCGAGAGCGTCGCCGCGCGCGTCGTCGTCGTCAGCGTCGTCGCGGAGCAGGGCGCGGTCGGCGGCCTGCACGTCGACGAGTTCGTGCCCAAGCCGGTGAAGCAGGACCTCCTCCTCGCCGCGCTGCGCCGCGCCGGCGTCGTGAGCACGAACGGCGCGCGCGTGCTCGTCGTCGACGACGACGCCGTGTCGTTCCGGCTCGTGCAGGCCGCGCTGGCCCCGTACGGCTACTCGGTCATCGGCCGCTCCGACGGCCTCGCGGGCCTCGAGGCCATCGCGGCGGAGCGCCCGCACGCCGTCATCCTCGACCTGCTCATGCCCGGCATCGACGGCTTCGAGTTCCTCGCGCGGCTCCGCGATCGAACCGACCTGCCGAGCGTGCCGGTAGTCGTCTGGACTTCGAAAGATCTCACGCCCGAGGAGCGGGACTCGCTGCGTCGCGCCGCGCTCGCGGTCGTCGAGAAGGGCGACGGCGCGCGCACTCTGCTCGAGGGTCTGCGCGCGTCGCTGCCCGCGTTTCACCAAGGAGGGGGCCTGTGACGGACAAGATCGTGCTGGTCGTCGACGACAACGCGACGAACCTCAAGCTCGTGCGGTTCATCCTGAAGCGCGTCGCGTGCGTCGTCCGCGAGGCGACCGACGCGACGAGCGCGCTCGCCGTGGTCGCCGAGGCGCCGCCGTCCCTGATCCTGATGGACGTTCAGCTCCCGGGCATGGACGGGCTCACGCTGACGAAGCTCATCAAGTCGAAGGCCGAGACGCGCGGCGTGCCGATCATCGCCGTGACGGCGGCGGCCATGCGCGGCGACGAGCAGCGCGCGCTCGACGCGGGCTGCGACGCGTACGTGACCAAGCCGATCGACACGAACCTGCTCGTGCGGCTGGTCGAGCAGTTCATGCAGGCCTCGTGACGGCCGCAGGGGGCGTCGACTTCTCATGATCAGCATCTTGCTCGTCGAGGACAACCCGCTCACGCGGAAGCTCGTGCGCGCCGCGAT
>DASYCF010000477.1:0-2113 GCA_036500365.1 Byssovorax sp. | reverse complement strand
CGCTGTCGAAGGCGCTCCGCCTGCTCGGTCACAAGGTGACGGTCGCGCTCCCGCGCTACCCCGAGATCGAGGCGGCCGGCGTCATGGTGGCGCGCAGGCTCACGCCCATTTCGCTCCCGAGCGCGGCGGGCGAGGGCAAGCTCGAGGCGATGGTGTTCGACGGGCGCCTCGGCTCCGGCGTCGAGCTCCTGCTCCTCGATTTCGCGGATCCGGACGCGCCCGCGGCGAGCGGCCGACAAACGACGGGCTACTTCGAGCGCCCCGGCATCTACGGCCACGACGGCGCTGACTACGCCGACAACGCGCGCCGCTACGGGCTCTTCTGCCGCGCCGTCGTCGAGCTCGTGAAGCAGCGCGCCGTGCAGGGGCAGCCCTTCGACGTCGTGCACGCGCACGACTGGCCGACCGCGCTCGTGCCGTACCTCCTGCGCGAGGGCGAGTTCGAGGGGCGCAGGCCGAAGAGCGTGCTCACCATCCACAACCTCGCGCACCAGGGCGTGTTTCCGCGCGCGGCGCTCGCGCACGCGGGCCTCGACGACACGCACTTTCAGCCCGACAAGCTCGAGTTCTACGGACAGGTGAACTTCCTCAAGGCGGGCATCCTGGCGGCCGACGCGCTGACGACGGTCTCGAACACGTACGCGCGCGCCATCCTCACGCCCGAGGAGGGCGAGAAGCTCGACGGCGTGCTGCGCCTCCGCCAAAACGCGATCCTCGGCATCGTCAACGGTATCGACTATGCCGTGTACAACCCGATGACGGACCCGGCGCTCGTCGCCCGGTACGACGCGGAGGACACGAGCAACAAGGCGCGCTGCAAGACGGCGCTCTACGCGGAGCTCGGCCTCGAGCTCGTGCCGGAGCGCCCTCTCGTCGCGTCGATCGGCCGCGTCGTGCACCAGAAGGGGAGCGACCTCCTCGCGACGTCGCTGCCGAAAATGCTCAAGGGCGAGATGGCGTTCGTCGGCGTCGGCGACGGGGATCCCGCGCTCGTCGCGAAGCTCCGCGCAGCCGTCGCGAAGACGCCCGAGCGCGCGCAGTTCCTCGGCGCGCGCCCCGAGGCGATGGTCCACAAAGTGCTCGCCGCGGCGGACTTCATCGTGATGCCGTCGCGCTACGAGCCGTGCGGCCTCGTCCAGCTCTACGCACAGCGGTACGGCGCCGTCCCGATCGTCAGCGCGACCGGCGGCCTCGTCGACACCGTGGTCGATCTCGACGCCGAGCTCGAGACCGGCACCGGCTTCCTCTTCGAGAAGGGGACGGCGACGGGCCTCGTCGGCGCCGTCCAGCGCGCGCTCGCCGCGTTCATGCACCCGCGCTGGCCGTCCGTGCGGCGCCGCGTGATGCGGCTCGACCTCGGCTGGGATCGGCCCGCGCGCCGCTACGCCTCGATCTACAAGACCCTGACCGCGTGACGACCCTCGTTCCAGGCGCGCAGGCGAGGGTATAACCTCGACGCGTCGCCGCGCCGCGGCGATGCTCGGCAACGTTGGCGGGTTCCATCGACTACTTCGTGTCGGACGCGAGCGGGAGCCGCGGTCCGCTCTCGTCGGACGCAGCGCGCGCCGCGCTCGGCGACTCCACCGAGGGCGTGCGTGTCCGGGTCGAAGGCTGTGAGCCGTGGCTCCCCGCCGAGGCGTGGGAGGCGTTCGCGGACCTCGGGCGCAGCTCCATCGTGCCATCGCCGCCGCCCGCTGGAGCCGCCACGCAGCTGCCCGAAGAGCTGACGTCGATCGCGCCGAGCGTGCGCGACCGCCTCATGTGGTTCGTCGCCGACGCCGACGGCGTGATGGGCCCGTTCAGCGGCGAGTACGTGAAGCGCGGCCTCGCGACCTCCAAGTTCAAGGGCACGGCGGGCGTGTGCGTCGTCTCGACCGAGGCGTGGGCGCGCGCCGCCATCGTGTTCCCGGGCGCGCTCGAGGCCGCGACCGATGTCCGCCCGCGGCTCGCCGTCGTCTCCGTTTGCCAGGCGTGCCTCGAGCCTTGCATGCCGGGGGACGCCACGTGCGGCGCGTGCGGGGAGCCGCTCGCCGTGCCGCCGCCGACGAGCCGCGTCGTGACGCTGGCGCTCGTCGCGCTCGCGTGGGCGGTCGTCTTCGGCGCGAGCGCGCTC
>DASYCF010000476.1:0-6112 GCA_036500365.1 Byssovorax sp. | reverse complement strand
ATCCTGCGGCGCGCGGGCTAGATCCTCCAGAGCGCGCCCGATCTGACGACCAAGGTGAACGTGCTCACGTTCCTGTTCGACAGCGTCGGCGTCGGCAGGCGCGCGCTCAAGACGAGCCTGCTCACCGCCGCCGACGCGAAGTCGACCCCGCTCCTCGTCCGCGCGATGACCGCGATCACCGGCCTCTTGAACCGCCGCGCGAACGCAGACTTTCGCTGGCAGCACCTGCCCGTGCCGTTCGAGGTCTACGCCGACGGGATCGATCTCGTCGTGTTCGAGGAGTTCGGCGCCGGCCGCGCCGCCCTGCATTTGAAGGACGAGGTCGCGCGCAACGCGTTGATGCGCGACCCTGCTTATCGCCGCCGCTTCCGCAAGGACTACGAGGCTCGCTTCACGCCGCGCGTCTGGCACCGTGACTTCTTCGACGCCGAGATCGTCGCCTGTCCGGACGCCTCCGTCGTCGGCAAGTCGTTCGGCGCCGTCGCGAAGGAGCGCGGCGTTCACCCCGTCGACGCGTACCTCGATCTGGTCGTCGAATTCGGTGCGCGCGTCCGCTGGCGGACGACGATCGCCAATCACCGGCCCGAGGTGCTCGACCGGCTCGCCGCCGATCCTTCGGTGCAGATGGGCTTCGCCGACTCGGGCGCGCACCTCCGCAACATGGCCTTTTACAACTTCCCCGTTCGGCTCCTCGCGCGCGTCGTCGACGCGGCGCGCGAAGGGCGCCCCATCCTCACCGCCGAGCGCGCGATTCACCGCCTCACGGGCGAGCTCGCGGGGTGGTTCGGCCTCGACGCGGGGACGCTCCGCCTCGGCGATCGGGCCGACGTCGCGGTCATCGATCCTGCCGCGCTCGACGCCTCCGTGCACGCCTATCACGAGGCGCCCATCCCCGAGTACGGCGGCCTCCGGCGCATGGTGAACCGCAGCGGCGACGCCGTGCGCGCGACGATCGTCAACGGCCACGTGGTCTATCGCGACGGCGCGTTCTGCGAAGGCTTCGGCACGACGCGCCGCTCGGGCTCGTTCCTCCGCGCGGGCGAGCGCGGCGTCGCCCCGCCGCGCGAGGCGCCTCGCGCATCGGCGGCGCGCGCGGCGTGAAGGCCACGGTCGCGCAGCCGGCGCGCCGCACGCAGAGGGAGCGGCGCGAGGAGACGATCGGCAAGCTGGTCGAGGCGACGATCGCGTCGCTGCTCGAGGTCGGCTACGCGCGCACGAGCGTGGCCGAGATCTGCGGCCGCGCAGGCGTCTCCCACGGCGCGCTCTTCCGGCATTTCGACGGCGTGATCCAGCTCATCCTCGCCGCCGCCGCCGAGGTCGCGCGGCGCCAGCTCGCGGACTTCGACGCGCGCTTCGCGCTCGTGCCGGCGGGCGACGGCCGCGTGCTCACCGCCCTGACGCTCCTCCGCGACGCGTGCCGCGCGCCGATCAATACGGTCTTCTACGAGCTCCTCATCGCGGCGCGCACCGATCCCGACCTCCACGCCGCGCTCGCCGAGAACCTCCGCGCGTACTACGACGCCATCCTGGCCGCCGCGAAGCGGACGCCCGAGATCGCCGCGCTGCCCGCCGAGATCGTGGAGCCGCTGCTCTTCGGCCTGGTGCACATGTTCGACGGCGAGGCGCTCGTCCGCGGCGTGCTCGCCTCGCCCGAGGTGGAGGATCTGCGCCTCGTCATGCTCGCGCGCGCCATCGAGTCGATCACGCGCTGAATCGACGGGGCGCGGCTCGACGCGCGCGCAGCGGCTTGGTACGAGGGCCGCGCCATGGCGAAGAGCGTCTTCCCGGAGGTCGACCCGAAGATCCATTTCCCCGCCGACGAGGCGCGGATCCTCGAGCTCTGGAAGGCGCGCGGCATCTTCGAGAAGACCCTCCGCGCCGACACGCGCGCGACGGGTCCGTCGAAGGGAACGTGGGTCTTCTACGAGGGACCGCCGACGGCGAACGGCATGCCGCACAACGGCCACGTGCTGACGCGCGCCGTGAAGGACGTCTTCCCTCGCTACAAGACGATGCAGGGCTACGACGTCCCGCGGAAGGGAGGCTGGGACACGCACGGCCTGCCCGTCGAGGTCGAGGTCGAGAAGGACCTCCACATCCACGGCAAGGCCGACATCGAGGCGTACGGCGTCAAGCCCTTCATCGCGCGATGCATCGAGTCCGTCTTCCGATACACCGAGGCGTGGGAGCGCCTCACCGAGAAGATCGCCTTTTGGGTCGACCAAGAGGGCGCCTATGTCACGTACCACCAAAGCTACGTCGAGAGCGTCTGGTGGGCCCTCTCCGAGCTCCACAAAAAGGGCCTCTTGTACCGCGGCCACCGCGTCTGCTGGTGGTGGCCGCAAGGCGGCACCGCGCTGAGCGCGGCGGAGGTCGGCTGGAACTACAAGACGGTCGACGACCCGAGCGTCTTCGTCGCGTTCCCCCTGATCGACGAGCCGGGGACGGCCCTCTGCGCGTGGACGACCACGCCTTGGACCTTGCCTTCGAACATGTACGCGGCGGTGAACCCGAGGTTCGAGTACGCCGTCGTCGAAGGAAAGGGCGACCTCCGCCTCGTCGTCGCGAAGGAGCTCGTCGACGGGCTCGCGAAGAAGTTCCAGACCGAGCTTCGGATCGTGAAGACGATCCCCGGCGTCGACCTCGTGGGCAAGCGCTACGCGGCGCCGTTCGATCTGTACGCGAACGCGGCCGACGGCACCTCGCTCGCCGCGCGGGTGCATTCGGTGATCGCCGCCGATTTCGTCACGCTCGACGCGGGCACCGGGGTGGTCCACGTCGCGCCCGCGTTCGGCGAGGACGACTTCGCAGCGCACAAGAAGCTGATCGCCGAGCTCGGCGCGACCGACGCGCCGCTCTTCTGCGCCGTGAAGCCCGACGGCACGTTCGTCGACGACTTCGCCCCGTACGCCGGCCGCTTCGTCAAGGCGGCCGACAAGGATCTCATCAAGGATCTCGCCGCGCGCGCTCGCCTGGTCCACTCCGAGCTCTATCGGCACGAATACCCTTATTGCTGGCGCGCCGACGAGGATCCGCTCATCCAGCTCGCGCGGCCGGCCTGGTACATCCGCACGCAGGTCAACAAGGACAAGGCGATCGAGAACAACCGCGCGGTGCAATGGCTGCCCGAGCACATCAAGGAGGGTCGCTTCGGCGACTTCCTCGCGAACAACGTCGACTGGGCGCTCTCGCGCGAGCGCTTCTGGGGCACGCCGCTCAACGTCTGGGTCTGTCCGGAAGGCCACGAGTACGCGCCGCCGTCGACCGCCGACATCGAGCGCCTGAACCCGCGCGCGTTCGACGCCTTCCGCGCCGCGCGCGCCGCCGATCCGTCGCTCAATCCGCATCTCCAAGTCCACAAGCCTTGGATCGACGAGGTGACGCTCCCGTGCCCGACGTGCGGCGCCGAGGCGCGGCGCGTGACCGAGGTCATCGACGCCTGGTTCGACTCGGGATCGATGCCGTTCGCGCAATGGGGCTACCCGCACGCGCCCGGCTCCAAAGAGCGCTTCGACGCCGCGTTCCCGGCCGATTTCATCAGCGAGGCGATCGACCAGACGCGCGGCTGGTTCTATTCGCTCTTGATGATCGCCACGCTCGTGTTCGACGACGAGACGCAGCGGCGACTCGGCCTCTCTCGCGTCCGCTCCTATCCGCTCCCGTACAAGACGTGCGTCGTCCTCGGCCACGTGAGCGATCGCGAGGGACGCAAGGAGTCGAAGTCGAAGGGTAACTACACCCCTCCCGAGGTCATCCTCGAGCGCGTGCGCATGGAGTTCGCGTGCGTGATCGGGGCGGCCGCGAACGTGAAGCAGGCCGCGCCCGGCGTCGCCGCCATCGCGCGCGAGGACTTCGAGGGCCTCGATCTCCAGGGCGAGCGCGCCAAGGTGACCGTCTATCGCGGAGATCGGGAGTCGACCGTTATCGCGCTCGACCTCGTGCCCGTGAAGGGCCTCCCGCGGCGCATCGTCGCGCTCGATCCTGCCGACGCGGCGCGCCTCGGCGTCGAGGTCGACGGCGGCGCGCTCACGACGAAGCCGAACGACGTCTTCCGATTGCCCGCCGCCGCGCGCGTCTTCGTCGAGGACACGAGCGCTCCCGCCCCGGGGGCCGACGCGTTCCGTTGGTTCTTCTACGCGTCGAGCCCGCCGTGGACCAACACGCGCCACTCGCTCACGAACGTTCGCTCGCTCCAGAAGGAGTTCGCGATCAAGATCCGGAACGTCCACTCGTTCTTCACAATCTACGCGAACATCGACGGGTTCGACCCCGCGGCGGGCGCGGCCCGCGCGACGGGGACGGCGCCTTCGGACCTCGCCTCGGCGCGTGGCTACAGGCCTGCGCCCGAGCGGTCGCTCCTCGATCGCTGGCTCGCGAGCGAGATCGCGCTCACGACGCGCGCCGTCACGCGCGCGCTCGACGCCTACCTCCTCTACGACGCGGCCACGGCCCTCGTCGATCTCGTCGACGGCATGTCGAACTGGTACGTCCGCCGGAGCCGAGATCGGTTTTGGGCGACTGGCGATCTCGGAGCGGGCGGCGCCGTCGACGCGGCCCTCCAGGACAAGTTCGACGCGTATTTCACCCTGTACGAGGCGCTCGTCGCGATCGCCAAGCTCGCGGCGCCGTTCGTGCCCTTCTTCGCGGAGGATCTGTATCAAAAGCTCGTGCGCGCCCCCTGGCCGGAGACGCAGCCCGAGAGCGTGCACCTCGCCGCGTACCCCGTCGCAGACGAGGCCGCGGTCGACGAGGCGCTGGCCGCCGACATGCGCGCCGTGCGCGAGCTCGTGAGCCTCGGCCTCCAGGTGCGGACCGCGAACCGCCTCAAAGTGCGTCAGCCGCTGTCGCGCGCCGACGTCGTCGTCGCCGCGGGGCGCGAGGGCGCCGTGCGCGCGCACGAGGCGCTGCTCAAGGACGAGCTCAACGTCGAGGAGGTCCGCCTCTTGAAGCCCGGCGAGGAGACGGCCGCCGTGCGCTACACGCTGAAGCCGAATTTCCGCGCGCTCGGGCCGAAGCTCGGCAAGCGCGTGCAGCTCGCGAAGCAGGTCCTCGCCAAGGCCGACGCAGGCGCCTTGCGGAGCGCGCTCGCGACCGACGGCAAGGTCACGATCGATCTCGAGGGCGAGCCGATCGAGCTCGGCCCCGAGGAGATCGAGGTCGCCGTCGAAGCGGCCGAAGGCTTCGCCGCGGCCGGCTCGCGCGCGGGCGTCATCGTCCTGCACACGACCTTGACCGACGCGCTGCGCGAGAAGGGCCTCGTGCGGGAGCTCGTGTCGCGCCTCCAGGCCGCGCGCAAGGAGCTCGGCCTTTCGTTCACCGATCGCGTCACCGTCGCGCTCGACGGGAGCCCGCGGCTCGTCGGCGTGGTCGAGGCGGCGCGCGTCGAGATCGCCGGCGAGGTCCTCGCGGCGTCGATCGCGACCGGTCCGGCGGCGGTCGAGGCTCTCGGCGACGCGCGGCGCGAGCTCTCGGTCGACGGCGAGGCGGTCGTGCTCGCGGTCCGCCCCGCGGCGTCGACGTGAGGCGCGCGCGCGCGGTCGCAGCGCTCGCGCTGGCGTCGCTCGTCGCGCTGATCCCTCTGGCCGCCTCGGCGGCGCCGCGGCTCGTCATCGCCGCCGATCGCGACGACGACGACGGCGACGGCGTGCCCGATGGCGAGGAGCTCGTCCCGCCGAGCGCGCCGGAGCTCACGCCGATCAAGCTCGCGCGCACGCGTTCCGTGGCGATCACCGTCGAGGGCGGCGCGCTCCGCGTGCTCGCGCGGGGCAAGCCCATCGCGCCGGGCGCCGTCGTCGCGCCCGGCACGCCGATCGCGCTCGAGGGGCTGCGCGCCGGACGCGCCGAGGTGCGCTTCGGCGACCTCGCGCTGCCCGTCTCCGTCGTCGAGATCCACGCGATCGACGACGCGGGCGTCGAGGTCGATCTCGCGAGGTCGCACGCGTCGATCGAGCGCACGCCGCCCGAGCGGCTCGACGCGTCCGGCCGCGGCGTCGATCCCGACGCGATCCGCTTCGTCGTCGCTGCGCTCGCCGACGATCTGCCGTCGACCCTCACGATCGCCTCGTTCTCCGCGGATGGCGCGCCGATCGACGCGCAGGCGGACATGCCGCTC
>DASYCF010000475.1:0-15876 GCA_036500365.1 Byssovorax sp. | reverse complement strand
CACGGCGACGGTCAGCGTCGGCTGGCTCACCTTGAGCGCCTTCGCCGCCGCGGTCATGCTCCCGCACGCGGCGATGCTCTGGAAGTAGCGGAGGTGCGCGAGGTCCACCGGTTCGCGATCAGGTTCGGGCCAGGGTGAGCTCGGACGCGACCCGAGAAAGCACGAGCCGCGCCGCGGGCGCTAGTCTCGGCCCATGGCTGCGATAAGTCCATGCGCGCCGATCGCCGCGCCCATGGAAAGCGAGAGGGCCGGCCCGACCTCGGTCGAACCGGCCCATCCGGCCGTTTTCTAGGAGAGCGTCCGCGCGCCGCGCGTCACGGACCGCTGCAGAAGTCGCCGCCGAGGATCACCATGTTGCCGCCCGAGCTCTGCGCGACCGGCATCGGCAGGTCGATGGGCATCGTGTTCTCGTCGATCGAGATCAGGTACGCGATGAGGTTGTCCACGTCGCTGTGACCGTGCGCGGAGCCGCCGAGCGCGTTCGCGTCGGTCTGGATCGCGAAGTTGTGCGCCTTGAAGGTGCCGCTCTGCGAGCCCGCGCCCTGGAACATCTCCTCGAGCGTGCGCGCGTTGCCCGCGTGGAAGTACGGCGCGCCGGCCTGCAGGTTCAGGAGGCTCGGCGGGTTGAAGCCGTTGCCGGTCGCCGCCTCGGCGCCCTGCCCGGCGGTCTGGTCCTGGCGGACCTCCTGCACGTTGATCTCGGCGCTGCCGACGCCGACGCCGACGCCGCCCATCGTTCCGACGGGGCGCAGGACGCAGACGATCTGATCGAAGGCGGCCGCCTTCGCGCCGATGTTGCGCATGTTCTGGTTCGCGCCCGTCGCCGGGAGCATCGACTGAGGCCACGTCGCGCCCGCGGTCGTCGCCGCGGTCACGACGCTCGCCCACGACTTCGTCTTCAGGATCTCGTTCGTGTTCGTCATCGTGTTGCCGCCGTCGGTCGGCAGATAGAAGAGCTTCGAACTCGTCCACTGCGTGCCGCCGTGGCAACCCTGGCAGTTCGCGTCCTTGAAGACCTTCAAGCCGTCCGCGACCATCTGTGAGTCGACGTTGGTCGGCGCCTTGGGCGAGCGCACCTTGAGCTGAATCCAGTCCTGGATGTTCTTCCAGTTGCCCTGCGCGCCGCCGGCGACCGTGTGCGTCGTCGCCTGCGCCGTGCCCTGATCGATGCCGTTCGTCGAGCCGTTGAGGCTGAACGCGCTCGCGGGCGGGAACAGGGTGGTCTTGTCGTTGAGGTTCAGGCGGTCGGTGACCGCGGCAGGCGTCGAGTTCGTCTCGACGAGCGCGCCGACGCCACCCGACACGCCTCGCGTGTTGTTCTCGAAGTCCGCGACCTCGTCGAAGATGCCGGTCCAGTTCAGGATGCGCTGCTGTCCCGTCGCGTGATCGAACGTGCCGTCGAGGCTGATCGACTGACGCGGACCGCGGTTGAAGTACCAGGTCACGTTGTCGGTCAGACCGTCGATGTGGCAGCTCTGGCACGCTCCCCAGCCCTGGCCCTTGGCGGACCAACGGCCCATGCCGGTCTCGAAGAAGCGCTTGCCCTTGAGGGCGCTGAGCTTCGTCGGGTCGACCGGCACCGTCGTCGAGGCCCCGACGACGGGCGCCGCGGTCCCGCCCGCGATGCCCTGATTGGCGAGGTCGACCGCCGTCACGTTGAGCGACTGCGTGTTGTCGGTGAAGAGCGACTTGCCGGCGTTCGTGATGACGAGACCGACCGGGCCTTGGCCGAGCTTGGTCGTGTCCGTGATCAGCTTGTTGGCGAGGTCGATGAACGGCGCCGTCGGGCTCGCCCCGATGGCGTTCGGCACGCCGTTCGCGTCCGTCGTGAAGCGGAACACGGCGTCCGCGCCGTTGGCCGTGAGATAGCCAATCGAGCCGCCGGGCACGAACACCATCTCGTTCGCGACCAGCGGGAACCGCCGCGTGCCGTCGTCCGCGAACGCGTTCGTCGTATAGAGCGTCTGGGCGAGGAGGTTCAGGTTCACCGCGCCGCCCGCCACCTCGGTGTCGGACGTCGTGTCGACGACGGAGATCGTCGGGTGCGTCGACGTCTTCACGTCGACCGTGATGGGCTTGCACGCGCCCGTGGCGACCACGCACGTGCCCGCCGGGGCCGCCGCGGCGCCGCACTGGCTGTCGAGCGTGCAGGTCAAGGTGCACGCGCCCGCGCCCGCCGCCGCGCCGATGCCCGCCGACGTCGTGTCGCACGTGCTGAGCGGGTTGGCCGCGGTGCAGTCCGCGTTCGTCGTGCACGCGTTCTTCTGCGAGACGCCCTGCGGCCCCTGCGGAGAGGCGCAGATCGCGGTCACGTAGGCGAAGTTTCCGTTGACCGTGACGCCCTCGAGCTGGTTCGGGTAGCAGCCGGTCTTCGCGCCGTTCTGATCGTTGAACCCGGTGTCGGCCATCGGCGACAGCGAGATGGTCTTCACCGTTCCGTCGGAGGCGATCGAATAGAGCACGCCCTCGTGCGTCGTATCCGCCGTGGTCTGCGTCGTCGTCTGCGCCCCGGCGACCGCGAGGGTCGGCTCCGGCGCGATGCGCTGGCCGAAGAACTCGGTCACGTACACGTGGTCGTTCGCGCCCGTGTTCGTGATCGCGATCGACCGCGGGTGCGCGATGGCCGCGCGCGGCGCCGGCGGGGTCGCGCCGAAGTAGTTCTTCGGTGAGCCGACGAGCGCGGCGTTGAGGTCGATCGTGTTCGTCTGATCGAGCGTCGCCGGGTCGTAGACGCCGACGGTGCCGTCGACCCAGTTCGCGACGTAGAGGTTCTTGTTCTGCCCGTCGATCGCGATGCTCGTGGGCTCGGAGCCCGTGACGACCGACTGCGCCGACAGGGTCGGCGTGCCGAGCAGATCGTCGATGCGCACGATCTTCTGGTCTGCGCGGAGGACGACGTACGCGCTGGTGCCGCAGCCGTCGATCGCGACCTGCCACGGCTCGTTGCCGACCGGGATCTCGGTGACCTCCGTGAGGCCCGTCGCGATGCCGTTGGCGTCGAACGCCGCGTCGAACACCGTCACGCTGCCGGAGCCGCGGTTGACGGAGACCACGCGACTGTCATCGGGCGTGATGGCGATGGCTGCGCCGCGCGTCGGCCCGACCGCGTCGGTCGTGCACGCGGTCTCGGTGCCGCCGGTGCCGAGGTGGCCGCCGGAGCCGACCGACGACGTCGACGGGTTGCCGCCGCTGCCGCTCATCGTGGTGCCGGTGGTGTGGCCGCCGGTCCCGTTGCCCATCGAGTTCGTGGACGTGCCCGTGTGGGTCGTCGTGGTGCCGCCCGTCTCGTCGCCGCCCGTGCCAGCCGAGCCCGTGACGGTGGCCGTGTCGCCGCCGCAGCCACCCAGCGCGGAGGCGCCCGTGAGCGCCAGCGCCGCTGCGCCGACGGTCACCGCGAGGAGCGCGTTGCGCGTCCTCGAGTTGTCGTTTCGAAGTCGATTCATCCCCATCTCCTTTGCGAAGGAAGGCCGCGCGCTCGCGAGACCGCGCCGCTCCCACCCCGCTGCGAGCCAAAGCGAAGCGACGTGTGGCGTCGCCCCACGCGCAACGTATCCCTCGCCTCTTGCAAGCGACACTGCGACGTCGGCTATGGCTGGAATAGACCGCGGTTATCGCGTGCTGTTCGGGGTTTGCCCGAGCGAGTGCCGGGGTCGGCTCCCCATGAGAATGCGGACTTGCGCGCTCGTCCGAGCGTCTGACCCGTGCCTCGCTCGTCGCGGTCCGCGCCGTCGTCAGCGGCCCTGGCTCGCGCGGAGTCCGGCGAGGAGCACCACGGACGTGACGAGCAGCGCGAGCGCGCCCCCGCGGCTCAGACCTTCGTCGGCGCGTACCTCGCCTCGCCCGGGTCGCCGGACGCGCCGTTGGCGGGCGATCCGGCGTTGAGGAGCTCGCTCACGAGATCGCGGCACTCGGGCTTGCTGCGCAGGTGCGCGAGCAACACGCCGCTCACTTCGTTGAAGTTCTTCTCGAAGGTGAGGCCCTCGCGCGTGCGCTGCGTGACCTTCTCGCGGCCCTGGGCGAGATCCTCCTCGAGCGCCTCCGCGTAGCGCGCGAGCTGGCTCCGCAGCTCCTCGATCTGCCGGCGCAGGTCGCGCGCCGTCGCCTCGCGCGCGCTCTTCTTCGTGTCGTAGCGGCCGAGCTGCTCGCGCTTCGCCTGCGCGGTGGCGGCGGCAGCGCCCGCGCGCTCGAAGATCGACGGGTCGACCGTGCCCTGACGAACCGCTGCGTCGGCCAGCTGGCGCGCCGCGAGCGTCACCTTCTCGGCGGCGGCGAGCTCGCTGCGCACCTTCTCGCAGTCCTCGCCGTCGGCGGCGGCCTCGCGCATCACGCGCGACTCCTCGTGCGCGAGCTCCTCGACCTTGCGGCCGATCTCGGCGCGGAGGGCGCGGCCGCGGCGCTCGAGCGCCTCGAGCTTGCGCGTGTAGCTCGCGACCTCGCCCTCGAGGCGGTTCGCGCGCGCGGCGAGATCCCACGCCTGCGAGAGGCCGTTCGCGATCTCGGGCGGCGCGGCGCCGCCGGGGTGCGCGCGCGAGACCATGCGCGAGAACAGCGCGGCGCGGTTCGCCCACTCGATGACGCCGGGCGACTGCGGCGGCGGCGGGGCGGGCGGAGCGGGGGCGGCGCCGTCGCTCGTGTCGGGATCCCACGCCTGCGTCGGCAGGCTCCGCTGGAGCGCCTTGAGCTCCTCTTGCAGGTGGTGGGCGTCGCGGTAGCGCTTGCGGAGATCCTTCTCGAGCAGACGCAGCGTGATCGTCTCACCCTGCGGGCTCGCCTCCGGCCGGATCGAGCGCGGCCGCGGCGCGGCGTGCGTGCGCTGCATCTCGAGCAGCGTGTCGCGATCGTTCGCGCGGAACGGCAGCTGCCCCGTGAGCATCTCGAAGAACAGCACGCCGAGCGCGTAGAGATCCGAGTGCGGCCCCGCCTCTTCGCCGCGCGCCTGCTCCGGGCTCATGTACTCCGGCGTGCCGAAGACCGCGCCCTTCGGCGCGAGCCGCGGGTCGCGCGCGATGGCGGCGAGGCCGAAGTCGAGGATCTTGACGAAGTCCTTTCGACCGCCGCGCTGCGTGAGGAGGATGTTGTCGCTCTTGAGATCACGGTGCACGACGCCGAGGTCGTGCGCGCGGGCGAGCGCGGCGCACATCTGCTCGAGGATGTCGACGGCGCGCGAGATCGGCAGCGGCCCGCGCGCGAGCTCGGCGGAGAGCGCGGTCCCGACGAGGTACTCCATGACGAGGTAGAGCTCGCCGTCCTCGGTCTCGCCGATGTCGTGGATGTCGATGATGTGCGCGTGATCGACGCGGTTCGCGGCGCGCGCCTCGCGGAGCATCCACGCGCGGAGGTGCGTCTCGCCGCGGAGGTCGGGCCGGATGAGCTTCAGCGCGACCACGCGGTCGATGAGGACGTGGCGCGCGCGGTAGACGACGCCCATGCCGCCTTCGCCGATGCGCGCCTCGAGGCGATAGCGCCCCGCGACGACCTTGCCGATCATCGGGTCCGCGGCCTTCTGGCTGCCCTGTCGCTGCACGGCGCGCTGATCCATAGCTTTTCTCGGGGCTCTCTCTTGGGCTACCGCCTCGTCGAGGGTCGACGGGCGAGGATAGGTGGAGGCGATACTAACAGCGCCCGTCGGCCGTGCGGGAGGGGGGACACGACCGACCCCGTCTGCCCTCGATTTCGGCCTTGAATCGCGGGATCTGGTCCGATTTTCGTGACCGCGTGGGAAAGGCCGAGCGCGCGGCGCTGCCTCAGCGCCGGAGGTCGTCGCCCGATGGACGCGAAGCGCGGGCGAGCGCGCGCGGCCCCGCGACGAGCAACCGACACACGAACCGCGCGCCGCGCGGCGTGGCCTCGAGCGTCAGCGAGCCGCCGTGCCTGCGGAGGATGTCGCTCGAGATCGAGAGGCCGAGGCCGGTCCCCTGGCCGCGCGGCTTCGTCGTGAAGAACGGATCGAAGACGCGCGCGGCGAGCTCGGGCGGCACGCCGGGGCCCGTGTCGGCGACGGCGACGCACGCGAAATCGCCCTCGACCCACGTCTCGACGACGATCTCCGCGTCGCCGCCGCGCGCGCCCGCGGGCGCGTCCTCGCCGAGCGCCTGCACGGCGTTCACGAGCAGGTTCATGAACACCTGGTTCACCTCGCCGCCGCGGCAGACGACGGGCGGCAGCGCGCCGAAGCGCTTGTCGACCGTGATCGACGCCTGGCGCACACGCGGCGCGAGCAGCATGAGCGTCTCCTCGAGCGCGGCGTGCAAGTCGATCGGCACCGCCTCGCCGCTCGTGCGGGAGAAGTTCCGGAGGTTCGTCACGATGCGCACGCTGCGATCGACGGCGCGCCGGATGACGGTCGAGATGCCGACGAGATCATCCAGCGACGCGTCGAGGTCGAGCTCGTGCCGCAGCTTCGCGAGCTCGGCGCGCCGCGCTGGGCCGAGCTCGGGCTCGAGCTCTCGATAGCGATCGAGGACGCGGCGCACGTCGCGCACGAGCTCCTCGAGCGGCACGGCCGCGCCGGCGACCGCGTTGAGCGGGTTGTTGATCTCGTGCGCGACGCCGGACACGAGCTCGCCGATCGACGCGAGCCGCTCGCCTTGCACGAGCGCGGCCTGCGCGCGCTTGAGGTCGTCGAGCGCCTTCTGGAGCTCGGCCGTGCGCGCGTCGACCTTCTCCTCGAGGCCCGCGCGCTCGCGCTCGAGCTCGGCGATCGTGTGCACGAGGCCGTCGCGCATGCGGTCGATGCTCTCGCCGAGGCCGACGACCTCGACCGGCGCCGCGACGCGCGGCACCACCGCGTCGAGCTTGCCGCTCGCGATGCGATCGGCCGCGCGCGCGAGCTCGGCCATCGGTCGGGACAGATCGTTCGCGGCGCGCGCGACGACGGCGCCGAGCGCGAGCGTCAAGATCGTAAACGACGCGAAGAGCGCCGACACCGCGTTGAAGTCCTCGCGCAGCGACAGCTCGCTCCCGAGCGTGCGGTAGAGCCCGATCGAGGCGAGCAGCGAGAGCGCGCTCATGAAGACGAGGGGCAGCCCGAAGTCGCGGAGCATGCGCTGCGCGAGCGTGCGCGGCTCGGGCGCGTGGACCTCGGCCTCTGCCGGCGAGCCGCGGAGGCGCCGCCGGATGTGCAGCAGCACCGGCCGCGCGATGTCGCGGTTCCAGAGGCGCTGGTAGTAGGCGACGCCGAGCGAGAAGAGCGCCGCGAAGCCGATCTGCATCACCGCGTCGCCCGCGCGCCACGCGGCCGGCCCGGGGCGCACCCAGAAGACGCCGAACGCCGCGCACGCGAACCACACGCTGAAGTTCAGCGTCGCGAGCACGTCGGGGAGGCGCTCGGCCTCGACGGCGCCGCGGCGGAGGAGCGCGTCGGTCTCGCTGCGCGTCGACTCCGGCGGCGCGTCGGGCGCGATCGCTTCGCGCGCGGAGGCTGCGGCTTCACGGTATGGCCCCGAGGTCGCGCACACGTCGAGCGCCAGCAGCGTGCGCCGCGTCGCCGGCACCACGGCGAGCGTGAACGCGACCGTGCCGAAGAGCGCGAGCGCAGGCACGAGCTCGAACCAGAGGTGGAACAAGATGCGGCTCTGCGTGCGGAGGAACGCGACGCTGAAGAGGAGCATCACGTGGCCGCCGACGATGCCCGCCGTCGTCGCGGTCTCGCCGAGCCGGGCACGCAGCGTCGAGCGGAGCTCGCCCGCGGAGAGCACCGTGAGGCGCGGCTCGAGCACGCGCCGGTAGATCGCGCGGCGCATGCCGCCCGCCATCAGGCCGAACGCGAGCGCCGCGACGAACACCTGCGGACCCTCGACGCCGACGAGCGGCGCGACCGACAGCGGCCACGACACGGCGCGGATCGCGCCGGCCCCCGCGTAGCCGCGCGTCCCGAGGCGCGCGAGCGGCCGCGCGACGATCGCCGACACGACCAGCGTGCCGAGGAAGCCGAGCTCGACCTCCGCGCGCGAGAACGCGGCCGGCACGACGGCCGACACGAACAGCATCGCGGAGAAGATCTCCCACGCGCCGGCGAGGAGCTCGGCCTTGACGCCCGGCTGATCGAGCCAAGCGAGCCAGCGAGGCGGGACGCGCACGACGCGCGAAGCCTAGCCGATGCGCGTCAGCGAGGCTTCGCGCGCTGCTCCTCGACCGCGCCCCGCGACGGCGATCAATCGACGAGCGGAAGCTCGGCGAGGCGGCCGATCTCGGCGCGCACCTTCGCCTGCAGCGCGTTTCGTGGCCCCGTTCCCTCGGCGGCGATGGGGGCGATCGGATCGCCGAAGCGCACGCGGATCTCGCCGGCGTCGAGGCGCGCGTTCGTGCGCGGCATGCAGTCGCTCGTGCCGCGGATGCCCACGGGCACGATCGGCACGCCCGCGAGCTGCGCCAGGTAGAACGGGCCCTTCTTCAGGCGCTGCACGCGGTCGCCCGGGCTGCGCGTGCCCTCCGGGAAGACGCAGATCGTCGCGCCGCCCTTCACCTCGGCGGCGGCGGTCTTCATCGACGACACGGCGTCGCCGCGGTTGCCGCGGTCGACCGGCACGCAGCCGACGGCGCGCATGACGCCGCCGAACGCGGGCACCTTGAAGAGCGCCTTCTTCGCGACGAAGCCGAACGCGTTCGGCATCGAGCGGAAGAGCGCGAACACGTCGAGGTAGCTCTGGTGGTTCGCCATGACGATGCACGGCTTCGACCAGTCGACGCGCTCGAGGCCCTCGGCCCGGACGACGGTGCCGAAGCGCTCCTCGAACCCCGCGGCCCAGGCCTTGGCGTGGCCGCGGACCTTCTCGTCGGGCGCGCCGAACGCGGTCGCGAACATGGCGCGCTGCGAGCAAGCGAGCGTGTAGGCCGCCGCGCGCGCGACGCGGAGCTGCGGGCCGATCGCAGGCAAGTACATGCGCGGATCCGTACCATTTCACGCGTCAGCGTTCGGTCACGCGTAGCGGCGCGGCGTCGGCTGCGGCGGCCTCGAGCTCGGCCTCGTCGACCTCGCCGTCGAGCGCGCGATCGATCGCGGCGCGCAAGGGCGCGCTCGCGACGGCCTCGGTCGCGACGCGGAGGCGCGCCTTCGCGCCGGGCTCGCGCGCCGTCGACGAGAGCGCGACCGCGGCGCCGACGCGCGCCTCCGGCTCCGCCGCCGCGTCGCCGAGCACGCGCTCGAGCGCGGCGACGTCGACGCCCTGGCTCCGGTAGTCGCGCGCGGTCTTCACGAGCTCGACGAGGTCGCGCCGCCACGCGTCGACGGTGCGGCTCCCGCGCGCCAGCGCGCTGACGGCGGCCGCGCTCGCCGCGTCGCGCAGCTCGGCCGCCTCCTTCGCCTGCGCGATGCGGGTCACGAGCGCGTCGCCCGCGACCTCGCCCGTCTGCCCGAGGCGGCGCGCCGGCAAGACCAGCCGCTCCGCGCCGTCGAGCGTCATCACGACGTGCGCGCCGCGCGTGGAGACCTCGGCGATCGCGGCGAGCGGGACGAAGCGGCGACGCCACGGCGATCGCAGCGTCACGCCGTCGGCGCCGACCGTCGCGCTCCCGGGCCACACGTCGCGCAGGAACAGGATCCACGGCGCGAGCGCGAGCGGGAGCGCGAGCACGCGCAGCGGCGGGGGGAACGCGAGGAGCGCCGGGAGGAGCACGGCCGCCTCGCCCGCGCAGAGGAGCCACGGGCCGAGGAAGTGGTAGACGACGCCCATCCCGCGCGACGCCGCCGCGCTCCCGAGCTCGACGCGCGCGACGCGCTGATCGGCCGAGAGCCCGAGCGCGCGCAGCAGCCCTGCGAGCTCGGCCGCGGCGCCTTCGCCTCCGTCGCTGGCGACGCGGAGCTCGCGCCCGTCGGACAGCGCGATGCAGGCCTCGGGGCGGCCGTGGTGCTCCTCGAGCCAGCCCTCGGCCACGAGCGCGCGCGAGAGGTGCGTCGCGCGCGCGGGCCCCTCGACCTCGATGCCGTCGGAGAGCACGCGCACGTGCGTCGGCGCGTCGCTGGCCTCGCCTCGCCACCTCCGATCTCGCGCCGCGCGCGTCCCGAGGACGCCTGCGATCGCCGTCGCCCACACGAACGGGCAGCCGAGGATGAACGGCGACAGGACCACGGTCACGGCGACGAGGCCGAGCCACGTCCAGATGCGCGCGGCGCGCGCGTTGCGCAGGTGGACGCGCCGGAACGCGCCGCTCCACGCCGGCGGCTCGGCGAGCGCGCGCGCCGAGGGCGCCGCCACGATGCTACTTGCCGAGCAGCGCCAGCGCGGTCGTCAGGATGCCGACGGCGGAGAGCCCGGCCATCACACCCGCGGGCATGACCTTCTGCGTCTTGAGGAACTGCGGGATGAATCGGCCCGCGAGCCCGAGCGACACCGCGAGCCCGAGGGCCAGCCCCGTCCGCGGCTGGCCCATGCTCGCGAGCACGCCGGCGCCGATGAGGAGCGCGCCGGACGCGCCTCCGGCGATGAGCGACGCCTTGCTCTGCGCCTTCACGAACCCGACGACCCCGCCCGCGATCGAGGCGACGCCGAACACGAAGAGGAACCCACGCGCGATTTCGAACATCGGAGCTCGCGTTAGCAAATGCAGCGCGCGCGCGGAAGCGCAGCCGATGCGCGCCGCCGCACACCGAGGCGAAAAGGACCGCCGAATCGGCGCGACGGCGCACCGGCGGGCGCGCGCTGGCGTGGCGCGCGTCATGCAGAGAGCGTGCGCGTGGGCACACGGCGATCGCGTGGATTCCCGGTCGCCGCAGCGCTCGCGGTCCTCGCAGGGACGTCGAGCGCGTGGGCCGACGCGGCGCCGGACACCGCGCCGGCCAGCAACGCAGCGGCGCGTGCGCCTGCCGCCGCGCCCGCCGCCGCCGCGCCCACGTCGCTCCCCGGCCCGCGCGCGGCGCCCCCCGAGGCGTCGCCGAGGTCGCTCCCCCACCGGTGGGCGCCGCGGCTGCCGAATGCCCACCCGGTCGAGTACGGCGCGATGGTCGCGTTCGCCGCCGGCGCGCTCGCGATGAGCCGGGTCACCTCCGTGAACAGGCACTGGGATCGCTTCGCGCCCGACGAAGCGTTCCGCGGTCTCTTGCGCCTGAACGACCCGAACGCGCGCCACACCGTGCGCAACATCAGCGACGGCCTCTGGTACGGGTCGATGCTCTATCCGGTCGCCGACGCGATCTTCGTCGTGGGTCCGCGCACCGTCAACGTCGCGTGGCAGCTGTTCGTCGTCGACGGCGAAGCGCTCGCGCTGGGGGCGCTCGAGTCACAGCTCCTCGAGCCGACGGCGGGCCGCGCGCGCCCGTTCGTCCGCGGCTGCGGCAAGAACTCGAACTACGACCTCGACTGCGAGACCTCCGACCCGCAGAAGTACGAGAGCTTCATCAGCGGGCACACGCTCATGTCGTTCACCGGCGCCGGGCTCACGTGCGCGAACCACCTGTACCTGCCGATCTACGGCGCGCGCGCTGCGGACGTCGCCGCGTGCGCCGGGGCGCTCACGATCGCCGCGACGGAGGGGACGATGCGCGTCATGTCGGACCGCCACTACATGAGCGACGTCGCGGTCGGAGCCCTGCTCGGCTTCGCGACCGGCTACGGCACGCCCGCGCTGCTCCGGTACCGCCGCGCGCGCGCTCCGGACGCGTCGTTGCTCGTCGTCTTGCCGTACGCCTCGTCGACCGGCGGCGGCGCGGTCGTGGCGAGCACGTTCTGACGGCTACTTCTTCAGGAAGGCGGTGAGGCTCGGCTGCATCGCCTTCTTCTGCGCGATGCACGTGTCGACTCCCTCGAGGACTTGCTCGAAGCGGCGCGGGCCGCCCGTGATCTTGGCGGTCTTGTCCTTGAACTTCGCCTCGAACGCGGCGCGCTTGTCGTCGGCGCAGATGCCCGCGCCGACCGCGAAGATCTCCGGCCGGATCTGCTCCGGGATTCGCGCCGCGAGGGCGTCGAAGTGCTCGAGGACGTAGGCGATCTGCACGTCTTGGTTGAAGCGGTCCGAGTAGATCAGCACGGCGAACGTGTCGCGCACGTCGAAGTCGTCCGAGAGCAAGAGCCCATAGACGTCGCGCAGCACGGCAGCGTCGCGGAAGTGCGGCATCGCGTGGATGATGCGCGTGCGGCGGTTGTCGTCCTTGGTGCGCTTCGCCTCGGCGCGCATGCGGTCGAAGAGGGCGCGGTCGCCGTACGCGCACGCGGCCGAGAGCACGCCGTCGACCGCGTCGACGTCGAGCGCGGACGGGTCGTCGAGCCACCTCGACGCGAGCTCCTTCGCCTCCGCGAGGAGCGCCGCGTCCTCGCCGGCCATCGCGACGAGCGGCACGAGCAGCGTGCGCGTCCCGCGCATCACCGCCGAGTCACCGGGGTGCGCTCGCCAGCCGATGCGCTTGGCCGCGGCGCCGAGCACGCCGTCGAGGAAGCGCGCGTACGCGGGCCGGAGCTCGTCGGGCACGTGCACGACGCCGGGGACCGTCGCGGCGACGCGGAGGAGCATGGCGTCGCTCTCCTTGCCGAGGTCGGGGAGGAGCGCGAGCGCGTCGCCCACGGGCAGCCCGCCGGACGTCACGAGCGCGGCCGCGTTGTCGACGACGGCGACGCGCTCGACGGTCGTGAGGTCCTTCTTGTGCGCGCCGAGCAGGTTCGCGAGCGCCTTCTTGTCGGTCGCGACGCGGTAGTAGCCGACGCCGTCGGGCTTCGGCATCACGTACTGCGGGCAGCTCGGCAGCGCGAGCGTCCCCGTCTTGTCGGTGAGCATCGTGCACGCGACGGCGGGCGCGCCCCTGGCGCCGCCGTATTTCACGCACACGGGAACCTGCCACGTCGCCGGCGTCGCCCGCGAGCCGAGCGGCACGTAGCGCTCCTGCGCGAGGTCGAGGCGCGCGCCCGCCTTGTCGCACGCGAGCGTTGCCTTCACGACCGGCACGCCGGCTTGATCGAGGAACGTCGAGAAGGCGGCCGTCATGTCCCGCCTCGCGCCCGCCGAAGCGTCGGCGAGGAACTCCGCGCTCGTCGCGTTCGATCCGGCGTGCTTCTCGATGTAGGCGTGGATGCCCTGCTGGAACGCGGACGCGCCCACGTACTGCTCGAACATGCCGATGACGGCGCCGCCCTTGTCGTACGTGATCTCGTCGAACGCGTTCTGGATGTCGTCCTTCGTGACGATCTCCTGGCGGATCTTGCGCGCGGACGAGAGCCCGTCCTCGTACGCCGCGCCGGAGAGCGAGAACACGCGCGCGGCGCCCATCTGCCACTCGGGGTGGGCGCGCTCGGGGATTTTGTATTCCATCCACGTGGCGAACGCCTCGTTCAGCCACACGTCGTCCCACCACGCCATCGTGACGAGGTCGCCGAACCACTGGTGCGCGAGCTCGTGCGCCGTGACGCTGAAGTAGTTGCGCTCGAACACGGGGGTCTGCTCCTCGCGCTTCGCGAGCGCGAGCGACATGCCGACCGTGATCATGCCCGCGTTCTCCATCGCGCCGAACGACGCCAGGCGCGGCACGGGCACGATGTCCATCTTGCCGTACGCGTACGGCACGCCGAAGTAGTCCTCGAGCTGATCGATGATCTTCGCCGTCGTCGCCGCGGCGTACGCGGCCTCGGCCTGCTTGCCCTTCGGCGTGGCGATCCGCACGGGCGTGCCGCTCTTGGTCTTGCCGCCGTCGACGAGGTCGAACGGGCCGACGGCGAAGGCGACGAGGTACGCGGGCAGCGGCTTCGTCTCGGCGAAGTGGACGGTGGTCGTGCCGTCGGCGTTCGCCTCTTCGCGCGCGGGCATCGTGTTCGAGAGCGCGCGCAGGCCCGTCTTGACGCGCAGCGAGATCTGCCACGGGTGCTTGTAGCCGGGCTCGTCGAAGCAGGGGAACGCGCGGCGCGCGTCGATGTTCTCGAACTGCGTGAACAGGTACGCGAGGCCGTCCTCCTCGACGCGGAAGACGGCGTGATCGTCGTTCGGGACGACCTTCGCCGTGTACTCGACGTGCATGCGCGCGGGCCCCTTCGCCGCCGCCTTGGCGAACGCGAAGCCCACGAAATCCTGCCCGCCGGGGACGATCCGCGCGGGCATCGTCGCGCCGCCTTGCTCGAGGTGCGCCGCCTGGATGACGAGGTCGCTCCCGTCGAGCCACAGCACGTCGGTGTCGCGCAGGAGCTCGAGGTCGATGTCGATGACGCCTCGGATCACCGGGTCGTCGGGCGAGAGCGACAGCGTGGCCGCGGCGCGCGTCGGCCGCGCGATCGCCGGCAGCTTGAGCTCGGGCGGCGCGGGCTTCGCGACCGGCGCCGTCACCGGCGCGCGCACGCCTTCGCCGACGGTCGCCTCGCCGCCGCAGCCCAGAGCCGCGAGCACAACGAGCGCCGCCCCCGCATATTTCATGCGGGTTGCTCTAACAGCGGCAGCTAGCGGAGAGGGCGGGATTCGAACCCGCGGTACGTTGCCGTACACACGATTTCCAGTCGTGCACCTTCGGCCACTCGGTCACCTCTCCCCGACCAAATCTCCGATCCTCCACGTGCCTCTCGCGCGCCTCCGAGAAGCCGCCGCGGAGAGAGCGGGATTCGCCCCGCATAGCGCCGCAAAGCGGCGCGGTAGGGCCAAATCGCGCTCACTCCGCCCAAGCGAGCGAAGCGAGCGCCGGCGGAGAGAGCGGGATTCGAACCCGCGGTACCCTTGCAGGTACGCCTGATTTCGAATCAGGTACCTTCGGCCACTCGGTCACCTCTCCGCCGCGGAAGATGTCAAAAGCCGCTCGACCGGTCAAGCCTGCGCGCGCGCTCCGCCGTCTCGGGCCTCTCCCGTCGTGGCGCTTCCCGATCGTCGGGCTTGTGCGACGGACCGAGGCCCAGTAATCGGGGCGGATGCTGGCCCTTCGCGTCGCCGCCCCCGCCGCCCTCCTGTCGACGTTGCTCTTCGCCGCCGTCGCGGCCGCGGACGAGCCCGTCCCCGAGCCGCCGCCGCCGGCCTATCCGAAGAACCCGGCGCAGGTCCTCGACATCGGCGTGTTCCTCGACATCGGCGTGCGGCTCGGCGGGAGCGCGTCGTTCTCGACGGTCGAGCGCGCGGCGCCCGGGTTCGGCCTGGGCGCCGCCTACTCGCCGTCGAAGTGGTGGGGCGTCGGCCTCGAGTTCAACCACGCCTACCTCGGCCACGAGTCGGACGGCGCCGGCGCGTTCGGCGCGGTCGACGTCACGCGCAACCTCAACTCGCTGTGGCTCGATCTCGACATCCATTTTCTCCGCAACGAGAACCTCGACGGATGGGTCAAGCTCGGCCCGGGCCTCGTGTGGATGACGGAGAGCGCGAGCAACCTCGCCCTCGACGGCATCGGGATGGGCGCCCAGACGTTCACCTGCAGCGAGACCGACTCCGCGCGCCTCGGCTTGCGCGGCGGCGTCGGCCTCGGGATCCCGCTCGGGAGCAACGTCTTCGTCGCGCCGATGATCCTGGCCGAGGGCGATCAGCTCGGCAGCGACCCCGTGAGCGGCTGCGCGCCCGGCCCCGGCACCGTCGGCGTCCTTTCGTTCCGCGTCGCGTTCTTTCATCGCTCGATCTTGTCCGGCGGTTGAGCCTTTTTCGGTTCCTCGGGCCACCTCTGCGTGCGACCCTCTGTGGGTCGATCTTGGCGAAGAGATCTCATGCCCTGGGCGGAGAGCGCGCGGCTCATCAAGCAGATGATCACCCTGGAGGCCGATCGGTCTTCGGGGACGCTCGTCGTCGTCGACGGCGAGCCGTCGACGCGCGTCTATTTTCGGCTTGGCCAAGCCATCTTCGCGGACGACGGCACACCACGAGCGACCCTCGGGCGGTCGCTGCTGGAGCGCGGTCGCATCACGGCGACGCAGCTAGGCGACATCGAAGAACGAGTCGCGCGCGCGCCGGTCGCGTGCGAGCAGATGCGCGTCGGCGAGGCGCTGATCGAGCTCGGCCTCA
>DASYCF010000474.1:0-3822 GCA_036500365.1 Byssovorax sp. | reverse complement strand
CATGAGCGGCATGGCCTGCTCACGGACCACCGACCGGATGATGTCGGGGTCGAGCGCGGTAGGCGGGATGTCCGCGAGCTTCGTGGCGGCGCTCTGCTTCATCTCCGGGGTGACGAGCCGCGACGTCACGATGTCCTCGAGCGCCTGGATACGCGTCCCACGGCTCTGTTCGTCTGGCGGCGCGGCGTCGAGGACGGCGCGAGCCCACATCAAGGTCTCCGAGCGCCGGAGATCCGGCGGATACTTTTGCGCGGTCGCGGGCTTCGACGCGGGCCTCAGCACGGCCGCCAGCGCCGCCGCGATCATCAACGCGCCGGCCGCGGCGACGAGCCAGGTCCGCCGACGCGCGCGCGCACGCAGCGGCTCCGCGTTCGTCGAGGTCGCCGCCGCCGAGCTCGCGGCGAGCGCACGCTCTGCGGCGAGCGGCGTCGGGTCGGTCGCGCCGAACACGTCGGTCGTCGCTCGCGCCGCGACCCGTTCGAAGGCGGCGCGCGCCGCCTCTGCGTCCGGAAAGCGAGCCGCCGGGTCGCGGTCCACGCAGCGCGCGAACCAACCGTCGAACCCAGGAGGCAGCAGCGCGAGGACGCCGAGCTCCGCGGCCCGCTCTGACGCCGGGACGATAGGGTCGATGAGCACCTCCTTGAGGAGCGCGCCGGCCGGAAAGCTCGTCGCGCGCCGGGCGACCTTCCAATAGTGCTCTCCCGTCGTCGCCCGAAAGACGACGAGCCCGAGCGCCCACACGTCGGCCGCCGGCGTGACGACGCTCCGCGCCTCGCTCTGCTCGGGGGCCATCCACATCGGCGTCCCTGCGGGCATCGTCGTGCCGGCTCCGCGCGCGTCGTCGATGACCTTCGCGATGCCGAAGTCGAGCAGCTTCACGGACCAGGCGCCGTCGCGCCGCTTCGTGCGGGCGAGGAAGACGTTCTCGGGCTTGAGGTCGCGGTGCACCAGCGGCTCGAGCGCCGTGTGCGCCGCGCCGAGGCCGTGGCAGAGCTCCGACACGATCCTCCGCACGTCGTCGAACGGCAGCGCGCCCGCGCGATCGATCGCCTGCGCGAGCGTCTCGCCGTCGAGCAGCTCCATCACGAGCCACGGGCTGCCCGTGTCGGCGTCGACGCCCGCGGCGAGGACCTGCACGACGTGATCGCTCGCGATGCGCGCGCTGGCGCGGGCCTCGCGGTCGAACATCGCGCGCAAGCGCGGCTCGCCGACGAGCGACGGGTGCATCACCTTGAGCGCGCGCTCCGCGCCCGTCGACTCTTGCACGGCGCTGTATACGGCGCCCATCCCGCCCTGAGCGAGCGCCCGCCCGACGACGTAGTCTCCGCCCAGGCGGGTGCCGGGTCGCAAGCTCATGCAGCGGCATCTTCGCACGCCGCGGCCGCCAGCGCGCGGAGCGCGCGAGACCTCGCGGCGACCTCCCCGCCAGCGCGCGAGGACCCCCGGAGCCACCTCCCAGCAAGCATCACACCGAGCAGAGCGAGGTGGCGTTTGGGCCTCTCGGGCCCATGTCGACAGACGACCTCGACTCAGCGGTAGCTGAACCGGACCTCGTGGTCGCAGATGCGGAACAGATCGCCCTCGGCGATCGCCTTGCGCGCGATGCGCTGGCCGTTGTACTCGACGCCGTTCGTCGAGCCCATGTCGACCATGTAGTACTGGCCATTGAGGAACTCGACCATCGCGTGCTGGCGCGAGACGTTCGGGTCCTTGATCGTCAGATCACTCGACTGCTTGCCGCGACCGATGATGAAGCGGTCCTTGTTCACGACGTAGCGCTGGCCCGCATAGAACGCGGCGAGCGTGCCGCCGGGGAGCGCCGCCGCGGGAGCCGCCGGCGCCATGCCGCCCGGCTGCATCGGCTGCTGCATCGGATACGCGGGCGGCGGAGGCGGCGGAGGCGGAGGCTGCATGTTGTAGCCGCCGCCGGGACCGCCCACGGGCGGCGGCGGAGGCGGCGGCACGCTGCGGCTCGGCACCGGCGGCGGCCCCATCGGTGAGCGCATCGGCGGCGGTCCACCACCAGGCTGGGGCGGCGGCGGCGGAGCCATCCCGCGCGGGCTCATGCTCGGCGGGGGCGGGGGCGGACCGCCCGGGCGCGGGCCCATCCCGGGAGGCGGCGGAGCCGGCAGGCTCGGACGCTTCGACGGCGGACCGCCTGGATTTGGAGGCGGAGGCGGCCCACCCGGGCGCATCGCGGGCGACGCGGGGCCGGCGTTCGGCGGCGGCCCGCCGAAGGGAGGCGGAGGAGGCGCGCCGTATTGCCCCGGAGGCGGCGGCAGCCCGGGCTGCTGGCCGAGCATCGGCGGCGGAGGCGGCGGTCCGCCGGGCCCGCCCGGGTACACCGGCGGCGGCGGCGGCGGCGCGCCCTGCGACGGGATCGGCGGCATCGGCGGCGGCGCCTGCGGCGAGAAGCCTTGCGGCGGCTGCTGCGGACCCGGCATCGGCGGCGGGCCGCCACCGGGCGGCGCGGACATCGAATGCTGGCCGGAGCCGGGCTGCCCGCTGTCGCGCGTCGTCCCCGGGAACGGCGTACGCGGGCTGTAGCTGCGCTGTCGCGCGTACTGCTTCATCGACTCGTTGATGAGGTAGTCGATCGAGCACTCGAGCTCGCGCGCCATCTGCTCGAACGTCTCCCAGAGGACGTCCCGGCATTGAAACGTACGTGCGCTCTTCTTGTTGGGGTCCGCGCTCATGTTCTTCCGGTGGTCGAGGACGGTGCAGCGGGGCTCTGCGCGTCGTCCTTCTGATCGCGGGCCCGGCCCGCGGGGGTTTGGGGCCCGCGGCCCCAACGATGACCTTCGCCCGCCAGGCGGGCCGCGCGATCAGCATCGCCCGGCGCGCGCGGGATCGTCACTTTTTCGGCTCGGGCTTCTTCTCCTCGGGCTTCCTGTCCTTGACCGTGGGCTCGAGGCAGTACTTCACGAACTCGCCGAGCGTCTTGATGTCCTTCGTCTCGTGGTCCTTGCCGTTGTCCTTCGGGACGTCGCAGGACCATTTGCAGTCCTCGGCCTCGCACGTGGGCACGTTGATGCGCTCGTCTTCGTAGGCCTGCAGCGCCTTGAGGTTCGCCGTGGTGCCGAACGTGAAGAACCAGGAGAGGGCGCTCGCGCGCTGGGCGCCGGAGCCCTTGTCGAACCACTTTTTCAGCGAGGCGTACGCGTCGCCGTCCTTGAGCGAGCCGAGATCGGCGCCGTACGTCAGCGCCTCGGGCATCGCGAAGCCCTTCTCGTTCCGACCCTCCGGCAGGTGGCCCATGAAGTCGTCGATGTCCTTGACCTTCGACATCTTGAGGACGGTCGCCGCGGCCGCGCGGCGGACCTTCCACTTGTCGGTCTTGAACTGGTCGTAGAGCTTGCCGACGACGGCGTCGCGCGGCATCTCGCCGATCCGGCGGAACGCCTGGTCGAGCACGCCGTCCGGCGCGTCGCTCGCGGCGATGTCGAGGATGCGCTTCACGTCGTCGGGGTTCTTCTTGTCGAGGCGCTGCTCGAGCGCCGCGAGCGCGCCGACGCGTCGCTTCTCGGGCCAGTCCTTCTTCGCGGCGTTCGTGAGGAGGAAGTCGACCGCGGGGCGGCCGCCGACCTTCTTCATCGCGCCGAAGTCGCGGAGGAGCTCCTCGTCCTGGAACGTCGCGAGCTGGATCTGGAACTGCGGCGGCGTCGGCTCCTGCTTCGAAGCCTTGTTCGCGGCCTCGAGGAGCGGCGTCTGGAGCTTGCGCCACTCGTCCGAGAGCACATAGTTCGCGATCGAGACGAGCGCGGCCGACGCGGCGTCCTTCGTCTTTTGGTCGCCGAGCTCGGCCACGAGCGTCGCCATCTG
>DASYCF010000473.1:0-1864 GCA_036500365.1 Byssovorax sp. | reverse complement strand
GCAGCGGCGACCGCCGCCGCCCTCGCGTCCGCTGCGCCCGTCCCCGAGGCGCCGCCGCCGCCTCCTGCTGCCCCCGCCGACGCGATCGCGACGCCGCCCGCCTCGACGCCCGCGAAGACCGCCTCGCTCGGGAAAGCAAAGGGAGGCAAGGAGCGCGCAAAGGACGAGGGCGGCGAGAAGAAGGCCGACAAGCCCGCCGGCGGACCTGCGGCAGCGAACGAGAAGAGCGCCGAGCTCGCGGCGTCCGCCGGCGACGCACGCTCGAAGTCGAGCGGCGAGGCCGCGAGCTTCGGCATGGTCGGCCTCCTCAACGGCACCGCCGCCACCACGGAAGATCCGATGTCGGCGCGCGGCAACATGTGGGGCGACGACATCCCGAGCTCGGGCCTCACCGGCATCGGCGAGGGCGCGGGCGGCGTCGGTGGCAGGCCGGATCTCGGCCCGATCGGCACGATCGGCCACGGCGCGGGCGCCGGTACGGGCCAGGGCTTCGGCTCGGGCCACGGCAAGCGGCAAGACGCGAGGGGCGGCGCCCAGAAGCAGGGCCTCAAGCGCCCGGAGCCCCGCGTCGCCGACGGCAAGCCCGCCTTCGAGGTGAGCGCGCAGCTGCAGCAGGCGATCGTCGGAGGCGTGCGCGACGAGATGCCCACCACGTTCGCGACGCACCTCCACGTCGACATCTCGCACGCGTCCGTTCGATGCAGCGCGGCCGCGTACGCGCCGTTCGACGAGCGCGTGGCGCTCTGGCGCGAGCGGCTCGCGGGCACGGGGGGCAACCCGGTGGCCATCGCGGGCATCTACCGGCGCGCGCTCGGCGGGTGCGAGGCGCCGACGTGGCGCGAGCGCGGCAAGCTGCTCTCGATGCTGCTCGACGCGATGCCGAGCATCCCGCAGAAGGTCGCGCTCTGGCGCGTCATGTTCACCGACCTCGGCGCCGCCGACGCGCTCTACCGCGGCATCCTCGCGCGCGTCCGCACCCCGGCCGACGCGCGCGTGCTGCACGACGCGCTCGGCCTCAAGGCGTTCGACCCTGCGCTCCTCGAGAAGATGCTCAAAGACGCGAAGAGCCCCGAGGAGCGCGTGAACAAGCTGCGCAAGCTCGTCGACGCGTGGCCCGACGACTTCGCGCTCGCCCTCCGCCTGCTCGACATGCTCGAGGACCTCGGCGACGACGCGGCCGGGCGCGCGCTCGCGAAGAAGCTCCGCGCCCGGCCCGATGCCGACGCGCGCCTGCGCACGGCGGTCGGCGAGTTCTACCTGCGCGCCGCGAGCCGCGCGAAGGACGACGGCGACAAGGCGCTCGACGCGGCCGAGGCCAAGCGCGCCTTCGGCGAGATCGTCGAGTTCGCGCCCGACGATCCCGTCGCGCGGCGGCGGCTCGGCGATCTGTTGCGCGCGCACGGCTGGTTCGCCGAGGCCGAGCGCCAGTACCAGACGCTCGCGCGGCTCTCGCCCGAGGACCCGAGCGTCGCGCTCCTGCTCGCCGCCGCCGACGAGGGGCTCGGCCGCCTCGAGGAGGCCGTGAAGTGGACCGAGAAGGGCGGCGCCGCCGGCGCGCCCGACGTCGCGCAGGGCCCCGCCGTGACCGCGCGCGCGCTCGCGTCGACGTACCTCGCCTGGGGCCTCGACGAGGCGCGCAAGCACCACAAACCCGATGAGGAGAAGGCCGTCGCCGCCCGGCTCGCGCGCGTGCTCGCCACCGAGCGCACGCAGAAGGCCGAGCTCCGCGGCCCGCGCGCGACGCTCACGTGGTCGCACCCCGAGCTCCACGCGTCGCTCTGGAGCAACGCGCTCGGCTCGCCCATGCCCGCGCCCGAGGGCGACGTCACGCTCGGCGTCGCGCAGGTGCTCCTGCCTCCGCGCG
>DASYCF010000472.1:0-2084 GCA_036500365.1 Byssovorax sp. | reverse complement strand
GACGCCGCGCGCACGGGCGCGCGAGCACACGCGCTCGCACAGCGACGACAGGACCGACGCGGCGGTGTCGGCGTCGCGCTCGACGAACGTCCGCTCGTTGGAGATCGTGCCGGCGACGACGCCGCGCGGGTCGTGCTCGCGGAACGCCGGGCGCTCGCGGCCGAGCTCGTCGGCGCCGTCGCCGCGCGCGGAGGCGCGGAGGCCGTCGGTGTACGAGCCGAAGATCGGGCGCAGCAGGGCGTCGGGCGCGGTGACGAGCTGGCCGAGCGTCGCGATGCCGGCGGCGACGAGGCGTCCCTCCGAGACGGGGCCGATGCCGGGCAGCTTGCGGACGGCGAGCGGGGCGAGCGTGGCTTCCTCGGCGCCGGCCGGGACGAGGATCACGCCGCGCGGCTTGGCGAGGCCGCTTGCGACCTTCGCCATCGACTTGCTGGTCGCGACGCCGGCGGACGACGGCAGCCCGAGCTCGCGGTCGATCGTGTCGGTGATGGCGCGGACGGTGCGGAGGATCGTCGCGTCGTCGCCGGCGTCGCCGGGGCGGCGGTAGAGGCGCTCGCAGCCGCGGAAGTCGAGGTAGTGCTCGTCGATGCTGGCCGCGACGACGACGGGGCTGAAGCGCTCGACGATCTCTCTCGCGCGCTGGGAGTACGACGAGTACTCGTCGTGGTGGCCGGAGACGAAGACGACCTCGGCGGGCGCGCGCTCGGAGGCCTCGCGGATCGACATGCCGGAGCGGACGCCGAACGCCCGGGCCTCGTAGCTCGCGGAGGTGACCACGCCGCGGCCGCCGCGCAGGCCACCGACGACGACCGGCACGCCGCGCAGCCGCGGGTCGAGCAGGCGCTCGACGGACACGAAGAACGTGTCGAGATCGAGGCAGCACAGCCGCGGCGACTGCATGGCTCGATCGTCTGACTGAACACATGTTCAGTCAAGCGGCGAGATCACTCCTGGAGCGCGGCCGTCGCGAGCGTGGCGAAGACCGGCGCGGCGACCTTGCCGCCGTAGCCGTCGACGCCGTCGACGCCGACCAGGATCACGAAGCGCGGAGCGTCGGCGGGGACGATGCCGACGAAGCTCGCGTAGTACTTGCCGGCGACGTGCGACCGCGCCGTGCCGGTCTTGCCGGCGACGCGCACGTTCGGGATGCGCGCCGCGTGACCGGTGCCGTGCTCGTCGGTGATGACGCGCTCGAGCATCGCGAGGACGGCGCGCGCGGTGTCCTGCGAGACCACGCGCTCGGACGTGGTGCCGTCGAGCGCGTGGTAGGTGCCGGCGTCGGCGAACAGCGTGTAGCCGGAGGCCACCTCGAGGGCCGACGCGGGGAGCGCTTCGCCGGACGCGATCGAGGCGCCCGCGAGCGAGCGCGTGTCGAGGTGCGCGGGCGCGGTGAAGTGGAAGCGGCGGAGGTAGTCGGCGAGGCGGTCGCCGAGCGGCTCCGCGAGCTTCGCGGTGCCGACGTTCGACGACACCGCGAGGACGTCCGCGAGGCCGAGGACGCCGTTCGGAGAGGAGTCGGTGAGCGTGCGGTCGCCGTACGCGCGCTTGCCGTTCTCGCAGTCGATCCGCGCGTCGAGCGCGACGGCGCCCGAGTCGAGGGCGGCGGCGAACGTGAACGGCTTCATCGTCGAGCCGGGCGGGAACGCGGCGCGCGGGTCGAAGTCGCCGCGCGTGGCGATGGCGACGGCGGCGCCGGTCTTCGCGTCGAGCACGATCGCCGTGGCCCCGGTGCCGTGGTTGGACTCGAGGGCGCGGTCGAGCTCGCGCTCGGCGAGCGACTGCAGGGCCGCGTCGGCCGCCGGCGGCGGCGGGGCGGGCGACGCCGGGGCCGGCGACTCCGCTGCGGTCGGCGCGGCCGGCGTGGTCGGGCTCGCCTCGCGCTGCTGGCTGTTCTCGCCGTCCGGGGACATGCACGCGGCCACCGTCGCCACGACGGTCATCGCGGCCACGACCGCGACCGCGTGGCGCGGGCGCGCCGGGCTTCGCGAGCGGCCGGCGTCGAGCAGGGCGGTGACGCGCGCCTCGAACCTCGTGTGCTCGGCCATCGCCAGCGCGTCGTCGCGGCCGATCACGCCGGTGTGGGC